>NZ_JBPCPN010000004.1:0-45362 GCF_050999135.1 Candidatus Dormiibacter sp.
GAACCTGCGACCAGCCGATTATGAGTCGGCCGCTCTGACCAACTGAACTACGGGCCCGAGAGTGCCAAGTCTAGGTGGCCCGGCGGCCCCCGAGCGCCCGGAGCATGGAATACCAGGGCGGGCCACGGTGTATGCAGGGACAACATCCCAGTCATTGGAGGAGAGCAGTTCATGAGCGAGCGTTACCAGTTGGATCCGGCCCATACAGTCATTGGCTTCAAGGCCAAGCACCTCGCTGTCACCACCGTGCGTGGCAACTTTCAGAAATTCGACGGCTGGGTCGCGGGCGACCGCAGCAACCCGGCTTCACTGACCGGGGAGGTCACGGTAGACATCGCCAGCCTCACCACCAACAATGAGCAGCGTGACGGCCACCTGAAGTCCGGTGACTTCTTCGAGGCCGAAGGCCACCCGCAGGCCGTCTACCGCCCCACCCGGGCCGAGCAGACCGGAGCCGACACCTTCAAGGTGTATGGCGATCTGACCATCAGGGGCATCACCAAGGGACTGGTGCTCGACGTCACGGTGTCAGACGAGATGGATCACCCCTTCCAGCCCGGCGGTAAGATCGTCTCCATCGAGGCCACCGGCTCGCTCAATCGCAAGGACTTCGGTCTCAATTGGGACGGCCTCGCCGGCACCATCCCGCTGGCCAGCAACGAGATCAAGCTGGAGATCGACTCCGAACTGGTCAGGACGGCTCAGACCGCCGACGCCGCGACCGTCTAAGTCGAGGTCTTGGCAGAGGAGCGCCACCGCGGCGCTCCTCTTTTTTCACGATCGGGCCCATTTCAGGTTCGGAGTTGCTCAGCGACGTATTCAATGCAGCCGGTCAGTGCTTCCACATCCGCCGGCTCGATGGCTGGGAAGAGAGCTATCCGCAGCTGGTTCCGGCCTAGCTTCCGGTACGCCTCGGTGTCGACAATCCCGTTCTGGCGCAGAATCTGTGAGACGCGCGCGGCATCGATGCCTGGGGCCAGGTCGATGGTCGCCACGACGTGGCTGCGGTCCTCCTGCCGCATCACGAACGGCTGGGTCCATGCGGTTCGCTCCGCCCAGCCGTAGAGAATTCGCGCTGACTCGTCGCAGCGGCCGGCCGCCCATTCCAGGCCCCCGTTGTCGTTCAGCCAGCTGACCTGCTCGGCCAGCAAAAAGAGCGTGGCCAGAGCTGGAGTGTTGTAGGTCTGCTCCAGGCGCGAGTTGTCCAAGGCCAGACCGAGGTCGAGAAAAGCTGGTGTCCAGCGGCCGCTTCGACGGATCTCCTCAATGCGCTCGATGGCGGCCGGCGAACAGGCCGCAAGCCAGAGGCCGCCATCGGAGGCGAAGCACTTCTGCGGCGCGAAGTAGTAGACGTCGAACTGCCGCGGGTCCACGCGCAGACCGCCCGCGGCTGAGGTCCCGTCCACAACCACCAGCCCCCCGGCGCCGACGGGTCGCTGGATAGGCATGGCCACGCCGGTGGAAGTCTCGTTGTGGGTGAGTGCATAGACGTCGACGTCTGCCCTGGCGATCGCGTCCGGCCGTGTGCCCGGCGGCGAAACGATGACCTCCGGCTCGCTCAAATGCGGCGCGGCCTTCGCCGCGGCGGCGAACTTCGCCGAGAACTCGCCGAAGGACAGATGCTGGCTCTTCCGCTCAATGAGGCCGAACGTGGCGCAGTCCCAAAAGCACGTGCTGCCGCCGTTGCCCAGAAGCACCTCGTAGCCGTCGGGCAGCTGGAACAGCTCGCTCAGACCGCTGCGAACGCGGCCAACCACTGTTCGCACACCTGACTGACGGTGGCTGGTGCCGAGGAACGTCGCAGCCTGACGCTGGAGCTGCTCCATCGCCTGGGGCCGGATCTTGGAGGGGCCGCAACCGAAGCGGCCGTCGGCGGGCTTCAGCTGTGGCGGGATCTTGATCTGGGGTTGGAGCTGGGTTGACATACACAGTCCAGTCTCGGCGATGAAGGGCCGACCGCCGGTGGAGGCGCTTCAGGCGGGGCCGATGACTTCGACCTCATTGCCGGCCGGATCGTCGACGTAAAAGGTGCGCACGTCGGGAAGCACTGGATGCACACCGCCGCGCACTTCCAGTCCTGCGGCCCGGCAGCGCTGCTCGAGGTCGTCGTATTGGGCGCGGCTGACGTTGAAGGCCAGATGGTGCAGCACGCGCTGCGCTTTGTCAGCCGGGAACTCGCCCTCCGGCTCGGGGTGGGGCACCAGCACTATCATCTCCGGCACCGGGCCCTCGCCTGGGCCGGCGCGGAGGAAGCGGTTGCGCAGCTCAGGTCCGGAGATCTGCTCCAGCCCGAAGAGGTCACGGTAGAAGGCCAGCGCGCGATCCATGTCCCGCACCCAGAGCACTATCTCCGCCAGGTGCAGAACCCTGGCCATCAGCCAGCGAGCGCCTGCATCATCACGTCCAGGCGCTCGGGCTTTGCCCTGGGTGGCACGGAGCAGCCGGGCCCGAGGAGAAAGCGGCGGCCGCCCGTCTCCCGCACTGCCTCGCGCACCTGCTCGCGAACTGCCTCGTCGGGGCCGGCCAGCAGCGTTTTGCGCTGCTCCACCCCGCCCAAGACCGCCTTGCCTGAGCGCTCCTGCGCCTCCGCCAGAGAGGGGTTGCCGCGCCCGTGACGCGAGTAGCTGAGCACCTGTACGGGCAGCTCGCGCGCGATCTCAACCGTCTGCCGGCCGCCGCAGAGATGCAGCACGTTGAACCATGCCTCTTTGGGCAGTGCGCTGAGCACCTTTTCATCGAGGGGCAGCAGCAGCTGCCCGTACACCTGACGCGGCATGGCGTCAGGGGTGGCCAGATGCGAGATGGCGTAAAAGACGCCGGCCGCGCCTGCTTCCACGCTGCGGCGGCTGAAGTCGATCAGCGCTGTGGCGATCTTCTCCAGGCCCGGCAGCACGAGGTCGGGACGCTGACGGAGCTCCCGGATCAGGCGGCGGCTGTCCCGATCCACCAGGTAGGACGCCGCCGACATCGGGGAGAAGACAGTCTGGATGACGGGCACGTCGGGACCCAACTCCTTGACGACAAGCTGAAGCGCTTTGATCTGGTCGCCGAACGCGCTCTGGTTGACCAGCTTGAGCTCAGCCCAGTCCTCCGGGCTGCTCACCGCGGCGTGATCCAGCACAGGACCCTTGAGCCTGTGGCCTGAGGGGTGATAGCGGTTGCCGAAGGCTTCGGCAAAGAAGGTGGCGCGGGGCTGAAGCTTGACGAAGTCCCAGCCGTGGCGCCTCGCTCTCTCGATGGTTACGCCGGCCAGCTCCTCTGGCGACCACTCCTCTCGGTAGGTGTGGCCCCAGGCCCCGCCCGGCGGCCTGTCGACAGCTTCCCCTGCAATGGCCGCCTTCACGCGATCGATTGATCTCACGAAGGTCGAGTCTAGGCTCTAGGCAGGGTGATGAAAAAGGGTCGGCGAGTGATTTGGCGATCCAGGTGGTCCAGATTCGGGTGCATTTTCGAGCACCGGAGTGAGCGCATCTGAACGATGCGTGAACGAGGAGCACAGAAAATAAGCCCGAAGATGGGCCGCATGGGCGCCAAGGCGCCGCCGAGGCCGCCGGCCCGAAGCCCTTTTTCATCGGCCTGCTAGCTGAGGTTCAACTAGCATCGGGCCCGAGACAGAGTCAGGTCACCAGCTGTGGAGGAAGCCATGCCCGCGAACGAACAGGTCGGGATCTACCTGAACGACCATCTTGGCGGCTCCGCCGCGGGCCGGGATCTGGCGGAAAGGATTCGGAAGCAGCACGAGGGCACAGCGCTCGGGGAGGCGATGGCGCCCATCGTCCGCGAGATCGAGGAGGATCAGGAGACGCTATCAGCCTTCATGCGCCGGCTTGGCGTCGGCGAGAGCAAGGTGAAGGTCGTCGCCGGCTCGACACTCCAGAAGCTGAGCAGCCTGGTCTTCGAGCTCGGCGTGGAGGGCGACTCCCCGCTCAACCGATTCCTCGAGCTGGAAGCTCTGCTGCTCGGCGTGAGCGGGAAGCGCGAACTCTGGCTGGCCCTGCGGGAAGCCGCCGCCCACCGACCCGACTGGCCGGAGCTCGACTTCGGAGCGTTGATCGAGCGAGCTGACAAGCAGCTGCAGGAATTGGAGCGACAGCGCCTCCAGCTCGCCGTGACTGCCTTTGCCAGCTGAGTCGCCGGGGTACCTGCCGCTGGCCGGCAGGGTGGCCGTCGTCACGGGCGTCAGCCGGCGCATAGGGATCGGGTTCGCGATCGCCCGGCGTCTCTTGGGGGAGGGCGCCGACGTCCTCATCCAGGGCTGGCCGCAGCACGATCGGGAGCAGCCCTGGGGCTTGGACGAAGCCGACTGGGCACGCCTGGCGGCGGAGCTGCGAGAAGGGCTCCCGGCAGGGGCAGGCCGCATAGAGTGGTTGGCGGCCGACTTTGCCGAAGCGACAGCTGCGGCGGCCGTCATCCAAGCGGCGGCTGAGCGGCTCGGCCGGCCTGACATCCTGATCGCGAATCACGCGCGCAGCTCGGCTCAAGACCTGGTTCACTGACCGTGCGGGAACTGGATCTGAGCTGGGCGGTGAACGTTCGAGCGACGCTGCTCCTGGTCCAGGCCTTCGCCCGCCTGCGTTCCGCTGCCGATGGCCGCAGGCCGCCAGGTCGGGTGATCCTCCTCACATCAGGACAGCATGTCGAACCGATGCCTGAAGAGATCCCCTACGCCCTGACCAAGGGCGCGCTGCAGCAGATCACAGCGACGCTGGCCAAATCACTTGCGGACCGGGGGATCACTGTGAACTGCGTCAATCCGGGTGCCACTGACACCGGCTACGCAACCGAAGAGGAGCGAGCTGACCTGGTTCGGCGGCACCCTGAGTGGCGGTGGGGAGAGCCGGACGACGCTGCCCGGCTGATCGCTTGGCTCTGCTCCGATGAAGGACGCTGGGTCACCGGACAGACCCTGGTGTCGGACGGGGGCATGTACCTGAACCGCTGTTGACCTGGCTGCCCCAACGATCCTCGCCTACCATCAACGCCATGGATCTCGCCAGCGAGGCCGCCCGGCTGCGGGAGGCAGCTCAGGCAAAACCGCTGAAGCTGCCGGTCAATCGCCGCATCGACGAGCGCAACCGGGCAGTGACCGAGGAAGGCCTCACCGTCTGGTTCACCATCCAGCACGCTGCCCAGGCCCGGATCCACGAGGTGCTTTTCGAGCGCTCCGACCGGCCTCCCACCGATGAGGAGATCAGGCCGTGGCTGGCGGAGCTGCTGCCCGGCGAGGCGGCTGTCGAAGCGCCCGGCCTGCCAGGCGCAAAGGTGCGCCGCTTTGAAGTCTTTGACCGGGTCTCGTCGCCGGGCGAGGCGCGGCGAGCTGCCGAGTTCGACTCTGTGCGGATCGACGCCGACAGGGAAGGCAGCTGAGTACTGTCAGGGCTTGACGGCGCAGGCAGACTCGCTGGCGCAGCCCCCGGCTATGGCGCCCACGACGACCAGCGGCTCCGCGCCCGACGCGACAGCGCCGGGCAGGAGGGCGTCAGGCGCCTCATGGGACAGGTCCTGCTCGCAGGCGAAGAACCTCACGAACGGCCTGCGGCGCTGCGTGACGTGGTCGCGGATCGTGCCCCGCAGCATCGGATACCTCGCCTCCAGAGCATCGAGGACCGAGCTCTGCGTGTACGGCGCCTGAACCTCCAGCCCGATTTCTCCGTCGAGGAGAGCCAGCCTCCGCAGATGAGTTGGGAGCACCACTCGGATCACTGCAGCGTCTGCACCTCGACTGACAGAACCGACGGCAGGTCTCTGACGATGGGTGCCCAGCTGTCTCCGGCATCGGCCGAGGCGTAGACCTGGCCGCCTGTGGTACCGAAGTAGACGCCGCAGGAATCAAGTGAGTCAGTGGCCATGGCATCGCGCAGTACGTTGACGTAGCAGTCGCCCTGGGGCAGACCCTTCGTAAGTGCCTCCCACTGGTTGCCGCCGGTCCGGCTGCGGTATACCCGCAGCTTCCCCTCCGGCGGAAAGTGCTCCGAGTCGCTCTTGATCGGCACGACGTAGACGGTTTCCGGCTCGTGCGCATGCACGACGATCGGGAAGCCAAAGTCTGACGGCAGGTTGCCGCTCACCTCATGCCAGGACTCACCGGCGTCGTCGCTGCGCATCACGTCCCAGTGCTTCTGCACGAACAGCACCCCCGGCCGCGTCGGATGTATGGCTATGCGATGAACGCAGTGTCCGACCTCAGCGGTTGGATCGGGAATGCCAACTGACTGCAGCCCCCGATTGATCGGCCGCCACGTCGCGCCTGCGTCGTCGGTTCTAAAAACGCCCGCAGCCGAGATGGCTATGAAGATCCGTTCTGGTTCAGTCGGATCGAGGACAATGGTGTGCAGGCACAGCCCGCCGGCACCCGGCTGCCAGGACGGGCCAGAGGTGTGGAGGCGGAGCCCGGACAGTTCGGTCCAGGTCCAGCCGCCGTCCTGGGTCTGGAAGAGCGCAGCGTCCTCCACCCCGGCGTAGACGGTATCGGGATCGGTCAGCGACGGTTCGAGATGCCAGACTCGGGCGAACTCCCATGGGTGCTGGGTGCCGTCGTACCACTGGTGAGTGCCGGGGACTCCGTCGTACACGAATTTGTTACCGACGGGCTGCCAGGTCGCGCCGGCGTCGTCGGAGCGCTGGATCGTCTGTCCGAACCAACCGCTGGACTGGGAGGCATAGAGACGGTTTGGGTCGGCTGGTGAGCCCTTCAAGTGGAAGATCTCCCAGCCGGCGAAGTAGGGGCCAGCGACTTCCCAGCTGTCGCGCTTGCCGTCCGCTGTTAGGACGAAGGCTCCCTTGCGGGTACCGACGAGTACTCGTACCAGGCTCATTCGTTGGTCCTCTCGATCCAGATTTCGTCCCGCAGCGCAGACAGCTGCGCAGCTGCGCGATCTACGAGCAGGTGCACTAGTTTGCCACCACGCGGCGGTAGCGGGCAACCGCCACCGGGGCGAAGACGGCTATCAGCCCGATGGACCAGGCCAGGGCCGCCCAGATCGAGTTGCCGGGCGTGCCGAGGAAGAGCGCCCGCGCGGCGTCCACCACTATGGTGAACGGATTGGCCTTGGCAAAAGCCTGGAGCAGGCTCGGCATCGACTGCACAGGTACGAACGCTGAGGAAACGAATGTCAGCGGAAACACGATCAGGAACCCGATCGAGCCAGCTGACTCGGCAGAGCTGGCGAGCAGGCCCATGAGCGCGAAGATCCAGGAGAACGCGAGGCCGAAGAGCAGCAGCAGCAGGATCCCAGCCAGGACCTGGGGGACGCTGGTGGCGAAGCGGAAGCCGATCGCCAGGCCTACAGCCACCATCAGAGCAGTGGCCAGGAGGTTCATGATCACGTCAGCGAGAGTCCGGCCCGCCAGGACCGCGGACCTCGCCATCGGGAGCGAACGGAAGCGATCGACCAGGCCCTTGCGAAGGTCCTCGTTCAACCCGACGGCCGTCAGGTAGCCACCGAATGCGATCGTCTGGGTGATGATTCCCGGCATCAAGTAGTCGACGTACTTGAAGCCGGGCGTCTTGATCGCGCCGCCGAACACGTAGACGAAGAGCAGCACGAACATCACCGGCTGGACTGTGAAGCCGATGAGAAGGTCGGGCGCGCGAGGGATGCGGATGAGATTCCGCCGCGTGATCACCAGCGTGTCTCCGATGCCCGCGAGGAGTTGACTCATTCCGCCTCCCCGGCGGCCGACTCCTCGGCCTTGTGTCCGGTCAAGGTGAAGAAAACGTCATTGAGGGTGGGCCGGCGGATGGCCACGTCCACGATCTCGACCCTGGCGGTATCAAGTCGCCGGACCGCTTCGACGATGGCGCCTGGGCGCCGGCCGACGCTGACGCTGATGACCTGGCCCTCGACCCGTGGTTGCTGTCCGTCTCCCATCACCGCGAGGGCCTGAAGTGCGACGGTGGGATCGGCGCCCTCGCCGAGGACCACCTCGAGGCGCTCGCGAGCGACCTGGTGCTTCAGCTCGTCAGAGGTCCCCTCTGCGATGACCCTGCCATGGTCGATCACTGCTATGCGGTCCGCCAGGCGGTCGGCCTCGTCTAGGTACTGCGTGGTCAGCAGGACTGTGCTCCCCTCTGCGACCCGTCGTTCGATGGTCTCCCAGAGCGAGACCCGGCTTCGCGGATCGAGACCCGTGGTTGGCTCGTCGAGGAAGATCACTGGCGGACGCGCGACGAGCGCCGCCGCCAGATCGAGGCGTTTGCGCATCCCGCCGGAATAGGTCTTCACAGGCCTCCGACCCGCCTCTTCCAAGTCGAAGTGCTGGAGCAGCTCATCGGCTCGGCTCTGAGCGACCCTGCCGCCCAGGTGGTAGAGCCGGCCCACCATCTCCAGGTTCTCGAAGCCGGTGAGGTTCTCGTCCACCGCCGCGTATTGACCGGCGACTCCGATCTGGGTGCGCAGGCGGCCGCCTTCCCGAACCACGTCGTAGCCGGCAACCCGAGCGGTGCCCGCGTCGGGCTTGAGCAGCGTCGCCAGAATCCTTACGAGCGTCGTCTTACCTGCGCCGTTGGGACCGAGCAGGCCGAAGACACTGCCCGGCGGCACCACGAGGTCGACGCCTGTCAGAGCCCGCACGTTCTTGTACGACTTGCTCAAGCCCTGGGTGACGATTGCAGGCTCATCGCTCACCGCGCGTGCCAGGCTCTGGCTTGGTTGGAGGGTCTGCATCGCGCAGTCATTAAAAGGAATGTCCAAGACCTGAGCCGGCGCTCGGTTTCCGGCTGTCCAGTGTCCTGCGCCAGAAGTTCACTAGGATCGGATCATGGGCCTGCCTTTTCGGTGAGCATCTGATGGCGCTACCGGCAGCCGTTCTCCATGACCTGGAGCGAATCGTCGGCAAAGGCCAGGTCATCGCTGATCCGCTCGACCTGCGCATCTTCGAGCGCGACGCGTCCATCACAGGCGCCCTGCCCGACGCTATCGTGCTGCCCGCGACCCATGACGAGGCGCAGCAGGTGGTCAAACTGGCTGCCCGGCACGGTCTGCCAGTGGTGCCTCGCGGAGCCGGCACAGGGCTTTCCGGCGGGGCCGTCACCCTGCATGGAGGCATCGCGCTGCAGCTGAGCCGAATGCGCCGCGTGATCAAGATCGACCCTGAGGAGAAGACCGCGCTGGTCCAGCCGGGAGTCGTCAACTCCGACCTGCAGCATGCAGCGAGCCATCACGGCCTCTTCTATGCTCCCGATCCCTCCTCCCAGAAGGCCTGCACGATCGGCGGCAACGTGGCTGAGAACTCGGGCGGTCCCCACTGTCTCTACTACGGGGTGACGACCAACCACGTCCTCGGCGTGCGGGCGATCTTCGCCGACGGCTCGTCCGCCTGGCTGGGCGGTGACTCCCTGCACCAACCTGGTTACGACCTGCTGGGCGTGCTGGTCGGCTCCGAGGGAACCCTGGCAGTGATCACCGAGGTCAAGCTGCGCCTGGTCTCCATCCCCGAGCACATAGTGACCCTGATGGCTGCCTTCCCCACCATCGAGACGGCCAGCCACGCAGTCTCCGACGTGATCGGCCACGGCATAGTCCCGGCGGCGCTGGAGATGATGGACCAGGTCACCATCGGAGCTGTGGAAGCTCACTACAAGGCCGGCTACCCGACCGAGGCCGGAGCCGTCCTGCTGGTCGAGATGGACGGCCTGCGGGAGAGCTGCACCGAGCTGACCGGAACCGTGCGCTCGCTCTTGGAGCAGAACGAGGCTACAGGGCTGAGAGAAGCTGCTGACGCCGCCGAACGGGAGCTCCTCTGGGCGGGCCGAAAGGGAGCCATCGGCGCGCTGGGCCGGATCAGGCCCAACTACTACCTCCATGATGGAGTGGTGCCGCGCAGCCGGCTGCCGGGCGTGCTGCGCAGCGTGAGCGAGATAGGCGAGCACTACCAGCTGCCGGTGGCCAACGTCTTCCACGCCGGCGACGGCAATCTGCATCCGAACATCCTCTTCGACCTGCGCGACAAAGGCGTGCTGGAGCAGGTGGAAGAGGCGGGCGAGGAGATGCTGCGAGCGGTGGTGGAGGCGGGCGGCACCCTCTCCGGGGAGCACGGCATAGGCATCGAAAAGAACTCCTTCATGCCCTGGATCTACAGTCCCGACGACCTGGCGGCGATGCGGCAGGTGAAGGAGGTCTTCGACTCAGCCGGCCTGCTCAACCCCGGGAAGATATTCCCCGACCCGGACCGGGAGCCGCGCCTGCTGGCGCGGGCGGGACTCTGCGCGGAGGCGCGGTGGTGGTGAGTCGCCGCCGGCTGTCCAGCGCCGTCGACGTTGCTGAACGATGACATGGTGATGGATCTGACCGTCGACGACCAGGTCCCGGCCCGGACCGAGCGGCCTGATTCACCCGAGCAGCTGGCGGAAGCTCTCCAAGCGGCCGCCGCCGCGGCCGAGAAGGTTGTCCCCATTGGAGGAGGCAGGCTCCTCGGTCTGGGCAATCCTCCGGCTCGGTTCGATGTCGCTCTGAGCACGCGGGGGCTGAACCGGATAGTCGAGTTCAGCCCCGCCGATCTAGTTGTGAGCGTGGAGGCAGGGGTGACGCTGGAGGAGCTCGACGCCGAGCTCAGCCGGGCCGGCATGTGCCTGCCGCTCGATCCGCCGGCCGGTCCCGGTCACACGGTCGGGGGTGTGCTCGCGAGTGCGATGAGCGGGCCGCTGGCGCTGCGCTTCGGCCGCTCCCGCGAGTTCGTGATAGGGCTGCGGGTGGCGCTGCCCGACGGACGCCTCGTGGCGAGCGGCGGCCGGGTGGTGAAGAACGTGAGCGGCTACGACATGAACAAGCTTCACCAGGGTGCGCTGGGCACACTAGGCGTGATGGTGGCGGCGTCCTTCAAGGTGTTTCCTCGGCCCCTGGCCGAGTTGACGCTCGAGTCGCAGCCCGAGGATCCCTGGGCGGAGGCTGAGCGAGCTCTGCGGCTCCCCCAGCAACCTGTCGCGCTCGAACTTGACAGCGCAGGCGGCCTTCTCGCTCGCTTCTGGGGAACCCAAGAAGGCGTCGCGCGCATGCATCGTGAGCTGGGCTGGCAGGAGACGGCGGCCGGACGCTGGGAATCGCGCGGCGCGCGGGGAGCGGGCTGGGCAGAGACCGTCTGGGCCTGGCTCTCGGTGCCCCGAGCTCAGCTGCGGCTAGTGCTGGACGGCCTGCCGGCCGGCGCGCGCTGGCTTGCCTCGCCCGGGCTGGGAGTCGCTCACTGGCTGGGCGCTTTGGGACTGCCTGAGCTGCGTTCGGCGCGGACGGCTGCCGAGTCAACCGGTGGAACTCTGGTCCTGGTCGCGGCGCCTCGGAGTCTGAAGGACGAGTTCGACGCCTGGGGCGCTCCACCGCCCAACCTCGATTGGATGCAACGCCTGAGGACGGCTTTCGACCACCAGCACACGCTGTCGCCGGGTAGGTTCGTCGTCTGATGGCTGTCGACATCCGCGATCCGAAAACGTTTCAAGGTCCTGACGCGCCCAGCGACGACGACCTGGCCACCTGTGTCCACTGCGGGCTCTGCCTCAATGCCTGCCCCACCTTCCGGGTCACCGGGCTGGAGACGGAGTCGCCCCGCGGCCGCATCTACCTCATGACCCAGTGGCAGCGGGGCGAGCTCCCCTACAGCGAGGATCTGGCCCGCCACATCGATCTCTGCCTCGGCTGCCGGACCTGCGAGGCGGTCTGCCCCTCCGGCGTCCCCTACGGCCGCATCATCGAGCACGGCCGGGCCGAGCTGGAGCGGATCCGCCGCCCCAACCCGAAGAGCATGGTGGTCAAGCAAGCCCTGCGCCAGCTGCTCGGCCACCCGCGCCGGCTGCGCTTGGCCGGCGGCGTGACGCGGCTCGCGCAGCGACTCCGGCTGACGGGCATCGTGGGCCCTGGCCGCCAGCTGCCGAGCCTGGCCAAAGCCTGGCGGCCGCCGCCCGGGAACGTGGCTCCCGCCATCGGGGAGCGCCGCTACCGCGTCGCCTTTCTCAACGGCTGCGTGATGCCCATCTTCTATCCCCACGCACACGATGCCTCCGTCCGTTTGTTGCAGCTGGCCGGTTGTGAGGTCTGGTTCCCGCCTGGGCAGCGCTGCTGCGGCGCCCTCCATGCCCATAACGGCGATCTCGAAGGAGCTCGCGAGCTGCGCGGGCATAACGCTGCCGCCTTTGGTCTGGAGTCGTTCGATTACCTGGTGGTGAACTCGGCCGGCTGTGGCTCACACCTGAAGGACTTCTACGCCAACCTGGGTGCTCGGGTGCGGGATCTCTCGGAGTTCCTGCTCGAAGCCGGACTGCCGCCGCCCGAGCAACCTGTGAACGTTCGCGTGACCTACCAGGATGCCTGCCATCTGGCTCACGCCCAGCGCATCCGCAAGCAGCCGCGAGAGCTGCTCCAGGCGCTACCGGGGATTGAGCTGGTCGAGATGGAGAATCCTGACATCTGCTGTGGCTCCGCAGGCATCTACAACGCCGTGCAGCCCGAGATGTCGCAGCGCATCCTGGCTGAGAAGCTGGACGACCTCCTGAGCCGGAACCCGCAGGTGGTCGTGACCGGCAACCCTGGCTGCCAGATGCAAATCGAAGCAGGTCTGCGGGAACGCGGCCGCGGCGACGTTCGGGTGCAGCACCTGGCCGAACTGCTCGTCGCCGCCTACCCGAAGGTCAGCTGAATCCGGCGCTTCCAGCGGCTTTGGGCCGCGCCCCCATAAGCGGCTGAGGCCGACCGATTCCGGGGTCTACGTGGCACCTTCCTGAGGCCCAATCCCAGGCCGCGAACGGGGCGCGGTCCGAGCGCGCCCGTTGCGCGCGCCTAGTCCTGAGAAAGCTGCTGCAGCAGCTGGCCCGCCTTGTCAAGCGACAGATGCTTGGCCAGATCCGCCTGACTCACGATGCCCACCAGGTCGTGTCCGTCGATCACGGGCAGCTGCGTCGCCTGTCCGGGTCCTGAAGCGAGCTCAGGAAACCTCCTCGTCGTCCTCCAAGAGCCGGAGGTGAGTGGAGGCCTTGAGTCCCAGATTGCGAGCGAAGAAACCGGCGACCCGTTCCACGTAGAGGCTTCGATCCGCGAAGTAGGCGCCTGCGTGGGGAGCGCCCGGGACCACCCAGATCTCGCGCGGACCGCGGTAGGCGTCGTGCAGGCGCCGTGAGTGCTCCACAGCAGTGACCGCGTCCTCTCCCCCGTGGATGAAGAAGAGTGGTCGCCGCTCGAGCCCTTTCAGGACGGATATGGGACTCGCCTCCTTCAGCCGCACTCGATGGCGGAGCTGCAGCCAGAGCGCTGAGAGCCAGATGATCGGACCACCCGGCAGCCACGTGCGCCGGCGAACATTCTCCCGGACCACCTGTCGGGCGTCGGCGAACGGGCTGTCGAGCACCAGCGCCTCGATGCCTGGGTCGCCCGCAGCCGCGAGCATGCTGACCGAAGCGCCCATCGAGTAGCCGAGCAGGCCGATGCGCGCGCTCTTCACCCGCTTGCGGATGAACGCCACCGCGGCTGCCAGCTCCTGCACCTCGCGAACGCCCAGGGTGACTGTCGACGGGTCGGACCCCGCCATGCCGCGGTAGGAGTAGGCCAAGACGTTGAAGCCCTTGCGCCAGAGTGCCATGGCGATGCCTAGGAGGTCCTGGCGCCGGCCCTTGTGGCCGGGGCTAATGACTATCACCTGGGGCGAGCCCGCCTGCCGGAAGAACCACGCTCCGAAGCCGACCCCGTCGGCGGTGAGCAGGTCCACGTCTTCGTAGTCCGCCTGGAACTCCCAGGGGGTAAACATGAAGTCGTCCAGATAGGCCGGTCTCAGAGGAAGGAAGAGGCGACGGTAGAGGATCGCGCCGCATCCGACCAGAATGACGAGGGCCAGAAGAACTACAGCCGAAACGATCGCGAGCGCGGCAGCCATGCGGTGCTTACCAGTCTAAGCTGGAGCCATCCGGCCGACAGGACTTCACTCGCTGGGCTCTCCCGTGACCGTTCGGCCACTCTTCGCGAGAGTCGCGCCGAGACCTGCGCGGGCCTCGTCAAAGCGGCCCAGCGCATAGAGGACCAGGCTCAAACGATTCAGATAGCCACCGATGTTCGAATATGCGGTAGGTAGTTGGGCCTCGGTGCCGGCCGAAGCCGGCAGCTCGGGCTGGGTGTAGCCGGGCGCCTCGGGCGACGGCTTCGCCAGGCGGAGCCAGCGGCGCTCTGCGCGGCGCACTATGGTGCGGGCAAGATCGAGAGCGCCTGAGGCGGCGGTCTGGCCGGGCAGGATGAACCCGTCAGGCATCGGC
Source organism: Candidatus Dormiibacter sp. (assembly GCF_050999135.1). Lineage (NCBI taxonomy): Bacteria > Bacillati > Candidatus Dormiibacterota > Candidatus Dormibacteria > Candidatus Dormibacterales > Candidatus Dormibacteraceae > Candidatus Dormiibacter > Candidatus Dormiibacter sp. Next base: position 14,222 of record NZ_JBPCPN010000004.1, read on the forward strand.
GCTTCAGCTTCCAGCTCCCCGAGCATTGCGTTCAGTCTCTCCACATCTGACTGCGTCATGGCACCAAAGCTGCCTTCTTTACCTGGCGCGGTGGCCAGTTCAGCGCCGAGCCTGTAGAGATCCCTCTGAAGCTGCTCGCACAGCTCCCGCACTCGGGAGTCAGCCGTGAGGCCCTTGGCCAAGCCGAGTGCGCTGGAGGCCTCGTCAACAGTGCCGTAAGCCTCGATGCGCTCGTCGGTCTTGCTGACGCGACCACCGCCCAGTAAGCCTGTCGTGCCGTCATCGCCGCGGCCTGTCAATTCCAGCATCGACTTCTTGCGGCCCGCCATGAGCTCGACTTTACTTGCCCAGGACCCGCGCCCGTGGGCCGGGCGCGGTATGGGCTACTGGTACATGACCAGGAGCGGCTGCGGACTCAGGGCAAGTACTTGGGACTCCGACATCAGGGGCCTGTCAGATGTGAAGAACAGCTTGACGCCCGGGTGCTGAAGCGGCGGCTGATTGGCCAGGGCATAGCTCGCGATCTTCGCCTGTGGCGTGCCGACGCCGTCCGCGCAGATCACCAGCGCCACCTCCGGCGGAAGGTGGATGCGCGCGCGGTCGGGCAGCATGTCAGGGCGGAACTGATGCACGACCAGCATCTTGGGCGGCCCACCGCTCTGGCGGACCAGCGCCGCCAGGCGGTCGACAACAGGATTGATTTCATCCGCCGTCATCCTGCCGATCTGACGACCGGGCAGCCCTCCGCCATTGAGGTCGAACTCCGGATCGAGCGCCAGGTTCACTCCGGGCCGCTGCAGCCAGGGCCAGAGGGCATCCACCTCAGCGCTCGGCGACGCCCTACCGACCTGCAGGTCGAAGAAGAACAGGAGGTGGTGGCTGAGCGCCAGATCGACATAGTGCTGGATGCTCTCGGCTGGCATCCGGACTCGGTAGGTCCCGTCCCCGACCGAGGACTGAGCGACAGGGGTGACGTAGTCGAGTCCGTTCACCACCGGGTGGCTGGGGTCCAGGCGTTGGTAGGCGTCCCCCTGGGCGTTCAGGCGAGCGAGAAGGTCGCCATCAGAGTAGGCGCCGATCGGTCCCAGCTCTCGACTGAAGGGATTGCCGTAGTAGAGAACCAGCCGATGGTCGGGCAGGGAGGCGTCCCTGACCCAACCATCGCCTCGCTCGCGCTTGCGCTCGGCTTGAGTCTGAGCTCGCTCCTCTCGGAACTGGGCGCCAGCCGCACCCATCCCCGGCGCCAGCCCCGTTCCCACTCTGGACGCCGTGGCCGCCGGGTGCGATTGTGGGGGCGCCGCCGGGTCGTGGAAGCCGCAGGCGACGAGGCAGAGCATGCCCGTCAGCAGCAGGCAGAACCGCTGCACTGGGCCAGTTATACCCGCCAGCCTGGTTCGACTCGGATGCTGACGAGCGGGCATGTCGCTGCCTTTGACTTGTCTAAGGGCTCGCGGGCAAAATCTCGAAGCCGCCGCCGAGGTACTCGCTGCCGGCCTCCACGATGCAGAACGGGTTGCCCCAGGGGTCGCGGGCATAGAACGAGCGCTCGCCCCATGGTCGGCTCGCGATGGTGCCGCGCCACGGGTCAGGGACGGCGCCCGCGTCAATCGCGCGCTGCCGAACAGCCTCCAAGCGCTCGTCGGTGGTCAGATATACGTGGCCGGGATTAGGCCCGGGGAATGTCGGGTCGCCGTCAGCGAGTGGGTCCCAGCAGGCCAGCAAGATCCCGCCGCAATCGAAGTAGTGGCGGCCGCTCGTGACGCGTTCGCCGTGGGTTTCGAGCAGCGTCCCGTAGAACTGTGTCGCCCGCTCGAGGTCATCCACCGGCAGGATAACGCGGAAGATTCGCACCGGATGACGATAGCCGAGGCGTAGTCAAGTATTCGAAGCCAGGCTGGTGGCAGACCGGCGACCTAAGCATCAGGCTTCGGCGCGGTTTCCTCCGCTTCCCTCCGCTGCTGCTTCCAGGATCGGTCGATTGCCGGGGAACTCCCCCCACCTGGCCGCCAGTCCATGGCACGCTTGACAGGCATTGTGTGCAAGCACATACTTTCATCTCATGACCGAAGCCGCCGAGACGCGCATCGTGCGGGCCTTCTTCGACCTGGCGGGCCGGAGAGGTATTGATGGAACCACAACGCGGGAGATCGCCCGCCGGGCGGCCGTCAACGAGGTCACGCTCTTCCGTCAGTTTGGCGACAAGGCGGGGCTGACTCGCGAGGCGCTCCGCCGGCTCATGCCGGTGGGTCTGATCGAGGCCTACCCGGCCGAGGTCGACGCCTCCACCCCGGAGCGCGCTGCCGGCGACCTGGTTGCGTGCCTCCGCTTCCTCCGCGACCTGATTCGGGATCGGCCGGAGGTCCTGGCCTTCGCGCTGGGCGAATGCCTCCGGCACCCTGAGCTGGCGGCGGAGATCGCCCCCACCCCGCGCGCCGCCAAGGTCCTGCTAGAGCGGGCCCTCCTGACGGCAGCGCCTCAGCTCCGACCCGAGGTGGATCCCACGGCGGCTGTGCTCTGCCTTCAGGGTCTGGTGTTCATGACCGGTCTCTGGCACCAGACCGGAATGGTGACGCTGCCGGAGGCGGAGTGGGACGCGCTCCTCGCGGCCGCGGTCCGACCGCTCATCGCCTGGGAGACGGGAGGCGCAAAGTGAGCGAACCGGCTATCGAGTTGGTCGAGATGACCAAGCGCTTCCGGAACTTCACAGCCGTCGACAGGCTGAGCCTGACCGTCCAGCGGGGCGAGGTCTTCGGCTTGCTCGGCCCCAACGGATCCGGCAAGACGACCACAGTAAACGTGATCAGCGGGCTCTCGCGGCCGACCTCGGGCACTGTCCGCGTGCTCGGCCGCGACATGCTTACCGAGCCGCGCTCGGTCCGCCGCCTGCTCGGCACCATTCCCCAGGAGACAGCGCTCTACGAGGAGCTCAGCGCGGAGGCCAACCTGCGCTTCCACGGCGACCTCTTCGACGTGCCCCGCAGCCGGCTGTCCTCGCGGATCGATGAGCTGCTCCGGCTGGTCCAGCTGGAGGACAGGCGGCGCGACAGGGTCAGCACCTATTCCGGCGGCATGAAGCGGCGCCTGGCGCTCGCTCGCGCGCTGCTCCACGACCCCGAGCTGCTCTATCTGGACGAACCGACGCTGGGCGTCGACGTGCAGAGCCGGCGCGCGATCTGGGACCACGTGCTCGATCTACGCACTCGCGGCAAGACTGTCCTCATCACGACCAACTACTTGGAGGAGGCGAGCGCCCTGGGCGACCGTCTGGCCATCATCGATCGCGGCCGTCTGGTGGCGCTCGACAGCCCGCAGGAGCTGAAGAGTAGGTACGGCGACACGGTGCTCGACCTCGTATTGGAGCTCGCGCCCTCGCCGGCCCTGCTCGTCCGGCTGCGAAGCATCGACGGAGTCACGGCGGTAAATACTGCCGACGGGACCCTGAAGGTCAATCTGACCGGCGACCCGGAGGCGACCGGTCGGGTGGTCACAGCGGTTACCGGTGAAGCCAAGCTGCTCCGGATCAACCAGCACGAGCCGGATCTGGACGAGGTCTTCCTCCAGCTGACCGGCCGCGAGCTGCGGGACTGATGCGGAGCGCCCTGCGTGTCATCGGCGCCGTCTGCGTGAAGGACCTCCGTATCGCACTCACCGAGCGCGTCTTTCTCGTGATCGGGGTAATCATCCCTGTCAACTTCCTCTTTCTGTTCAGCCTCTTCGCGCTGACTGGAGGCGAGGCGCCGATCGCTGTGGTCATGCAGGGGCAGGGACCGCTTGCCCGACAGTTCGTCTCCTCACTGGAGCACGCCCACTCGTTCCAGGTCCATGTCATGTCCACCTCCGACGCGGAGCGCCAGCTCCAAGCCGGCCGCATCGTCGGCGTGCTCACGGTCCCCGCAGGTTTCGACGACGACCTGCGGGCGGGCCGCCGGATCGAGCTGGCGGTCGAAGTCAACAACCTGCAGGTCGACTTCACCAACGACATCCGCCGGGCTGTGCCGCTGGCGATCACCTCCTTCTACGCCCAGGCCTTCCCCGATCAGGTGGTCGTCCAGGCGAGGGAGGTCGACGTCCAGGCCGGCGACACCGGTTACATCCCGTATTTGGCGGTCAGCATAGTGGTCGCCGGGATGTTCATCGAGGGCCTGCTGCAGTCGGTGGTCCTGACCGCCCGCGAGTATGAGGAAAGCACCATCAAGGAGCTGGAGCTCTCGCCGGCCAGCCGCTGGGCGGTCGCGCTGGGAAAGGTCGCGGCCGGCCTGGTCCTCACCGCCGCGGCGGCCGCGATCGTCACAGCGGTTGTTGTCTTCGTTGTCGGTGTCCACCCTGTGCACCCTCTCGAGGTGCTGCTGTACGGCGTGCTGATGATGGTGCCGGCCGTGGCCCTGGGCGTGCTGGTCGGCACGCTGCTGAAGCGCCGGCAGGCGGCGATTCCACTGGCCCTGGGCAGCTTCCTTCCGCTCTTCTTCCTGAGTGGACCCTTCGGGCCGCCCAACTGGGGCGGGACGGCCGCGATCTCCTTGGTTTCGCCGCTGACCTACGCGATTGCACTCTTCCAGCATGCGTTTCACGGCTACCTCACAGCCCAGACACCGCTGGCGGTCGACGTGGCTGTGCTGGTCGGCTTCGCGGTCGCGGCGGTGGTCGCCGCTACGACTGTGCTCAGGCGGGGCATGATGGCGTGAAACCCTATCTCCGCGCCGTCCTGGCGATCGCCTGGAAGGATATGGGGGTCTGGGCGAGGCGACCGAGCACGATAGTGGCCACGGTGCTGCCGGCCGTCGGTTTCATGATCATCATCCTGATCTCGGCCCAGGCGGTCGGCCGGAACCCAGTCGCGCTGGTGGTGCTGGACCGCGGCCCGCAGGCGACCCGCCTGGCGCACTCTCTGGAGACGTCGAATTCGTTCAGAGTGAGGACGGAAACTCCGGAGCGCGCCCGCCAGCTCCTGCACGACCTGGACGTGGCGGCTGTGATCACCATTCCCGCCGGCTTCGACGAAACCTACAGCGCGCATAGGTCGGACCCGGTCACCATCGAGATCAACAACCTGAACCTCGACTTCACCAATGATCTCCGCCGCTCGCTGCCGGCTGCCATCACCGACTTCTACGCCGGCCAGAACGACTCGCCGGTTCTGGTCCAGGTCCACGAGCACGACCTTCGCAGTCAGGACGTTAGCCTCGTGCAGTTCGACCTGATCCCCCATCTCGCCCTGCTCCTGACGGTGGCAGGGGTGGTCAACTGCGGTCTCGCCACGGCGCGCGAATTCGAGGACCTGACGATCAAGGAGCTCACCCTCGCTCCCATCGCGCGGTCCGCGCTGGTCGGGGGCAAGCTGCTGGCCGGCTGGACCACCACCATGAGCCTGGCCGCGATAGTCCTGGTGGGAGGTGCGGCGGCAGGCCTGCTGCGTCCTGCCGGTTGGTACTGGCTGCCGGCGCTGGTGGTCGTGGCGCTCTTCGGCCTGGCGGCGGCGGGTCTGGGCGCCCTGCTCGGCGCCTCAATCCGCCGTTTCCAGCCCGTCATCGCGATCGGGATCAATCTCTCCCTCTACCTCTTCTTCCTGTCCGGGGGGATCTCGGTGGCGGCGTTCCTGCCCGACTGGGTGCAGACGGTGGCGCGCTTCACGCCCACCTACTACGGCGTCCACGCGCTGCAGCAAACGATCTTCTACCAGTCGACGGATCAGCTGGGGCTGGATCTGCTGGTCCTGGGCGGCACTGCTGCATTCACGGTCGCCGCCGGTGCGCTCGCTCTCAGGCGCAGCATCGCCGCGTAGCCCCGCGGTTGCGGCGGCGGTGTTCCAGGCAACGCCTCGACCCATGGCCGGGCACTACGGTCCGGGGAAAGAACCGACAGCGGCCACCCGGACATCACCCGTGATCCAGACGTTGGTCCTCTTCCCCTCCGCTTGGTCAGTGGGTAGGGCTGCTTTGCCTGCCGTCGAGCCAGATAGTCCAGGGCTGAATCGCACCAATCTGGAGCAGCCCCATCGACGCCCATGGATCCTCCGCCAGGCGCGCCTTGATTTCGCGCTCGTCCCCGGCTTCGACCGCCAGCAGGGTCCGCTCGCCGTCGCCGATCGGTCCGCCGAGGATCACGAAGCCCTCCTCGACGAGTCGGTCCATGAACGTCGCGTGCTCGTCCCAGCCATGCTGCTCCCGTCGCTGGCGCGAGGTATCCCAGCTCGGGCCGTTGACCATCGTCAGCGCGAAGAAGGCCATTCGCTGAGAGTACTCTCCGTGTCTGGTTTCGGCCCGGGCCACCGCAAAGGCCGGGCAGGGTCGGTGGTGGTAGAGCGCATCCTCCTCCTCGTCACAACTCCTGGCAGGCTTTCCCGAATTCACAGGTATGGCCACAGGCGCCTGCTTCACCGCGCCGTTCAGGAGCCCGCGGCCTCAATGCACCAGCAGCTTCAGGATCACAATCGCGACGCCCAAGCCGCCGAAGAGAAGGCTGGAGCCAAGTCGCCGTCTCCTCCCCCCGCTCAGCGGGGTGATGTAGCCCCACCACAACAGCTGCAGGACCACGAGCCCGAGGGCCAGGACGGCTGCAGTCTGCACACCGGCGCCCAGCGCCTCCGCGATGATCAGCAGCGCCACCGGCAGGGCGCAGGCCGTGACCATCGGTAGCGAGGTGGCGAGCTCGTGTCGGGCCGAAGCCCAGGTTCGGGCAGGCCCTTCCACCCGACCTAGCACCTCCGCGTAGGCGTGAGCTATCCAGTAGACGACGACTGTCGTCAGCACTGCCAGCACTATCTCGAGCAGATCGTGGCTGGCGTCCGCCACGCCCGCTATGGTCGCCGCGGCCAGGAGAGTCCCGTAGATCTCGACCGAATGCGGCCGCCGGGCGCTGAACGGGCGGGCCAGCCAGCCACCCAAGGCCTGTCCGGAGCGGCTCACCGGACTCTACAAAGTGTCGAGGCGCCGCGCAGGTCGACCATGACCTGGGCCAGAGATCGCTCTTTCAACGAGCCCAGGACCAGATCAGCCGAGCTGAGGTCGTGACTACTGGTCAGCGGACAGGGCACAGCAAGAGCCATGAGACCAGCAGCTTTGGCGGCTGCCACCCCGTGCTCGCTGTCCTCGATGGCCAAGGCTGCCCCGGGTGTAACACCCAGGCAGGCGACGGCTGCCTGGTAGAGGTCCGGGGCAGGCTTTGCCTGGCGCACGTGCTCCCGGCAGCGGATGCAGTCCCAACCTCCGAGGCCCAGCCGCTCCAGGTGGCCTGTCACCCAGCTGGCGCTGGAACTGGAGGCAACCCCCAACTTCAAGCCCATTCGACGAGCGTCGCGATGCCATTCCCGCACGCCGGGTAATACAGGCTGCGCCTCCACCAGCTCTCGTTCGCGAAGCCTGCGCTCGTCCTGCAGCGCATCCCGGTCCAGCGAGTGGCCGACCAGCTTTTCCAAATCCGCGAAGGGATCGAAGAACCCTGGACTGCGACCGATGATGGTCACCCAAAACGACTGGGACAGCTCCTGGCCGTGGCGGCGATAAACCTCCGACCAGGCTTCAAACACGGGCCCCTCCGAATCCAGGATCAGGCCGTCGAAGTCAAAGACGAGCGCGCGGATCACGTTTCTCAATGATGGCTGGCCGGCCGCCTCGCGCGGAGCCGGGCGGCCGGTCAGCTCCTGCGGTAGGGCTTGCCGACGGCGGCAGGCGCCACCGCCCTGCCCACGGCGCCGGCGACCACAACTATCGTGAGCACGTACGGGAGCATGCCAAGAACCTGATACGGGATGTGAACCCCGTAGATCTGCAGCCGGCCCGCCAGCGCGCCGGCGCCCGCGAACAAAAGCGAGGCGAGGAAGGAGCCGAGCGGCGTCCAGCGGCCGAAGATCATAGCCGCCAGCGCTATGAAGCCCTGGCCGCCAGTCATGCCGGGCAGGAAGTTACCCACCTGCTGGAGCGAGAAGTAGCAGCCACCGAGCCCGGCCAGCGCGCCCGAGGCGATGACGTTGACGTAGCGGACCAGGTAGACGTTGATGCCGGCGGTTTCGGCGGCCCGAGGATGCTCGCCCGAGGCACGCGTGCGCAGCCCCCAGACCGTGCGGAAGAGGACCAGGTGGACCACGACTATCAGCGCCAGGGCGGCGTAGGTGACGAAGGCCTGCTGGAAGAAGATGGGTCCGACGATGGGAATGTCGCCGAGGCCGGGCAGCTTCCAGACGGGTAGGACGCCGGGCCCGCGGACCTCGGCCTGCTGGATGTAGGCGCGGTAGAAGACGCCGGTGATGCCCACCGCCAGGATGTTGATCACAGTCCCGCTGACTATCTGGTCGACCACAAACGCTATCGAGAGCACGGCATGGAGGCCCGCGATCGCCATCCCGGCCAGGACGGCGGCCAGAACCCCCAGCGTCAGGTTATGTGTGTTAAAGGCGACCGCGTAGCCGACGAAAGCACTGGTCAGCATGATGCCCTCGAGGGCGATGTTGACCACCCCCGAGCGCTCGCACATGAGGCCGCCTAGCGCGGCCAGCACGAGGGGGGTCGAGGCGACCAGCGTCGCGGCCGCCAGGTTGACCAGGTCGCCCCGTTGCAGGACGTGGAGGAAGGCGTCCACTAGCTCTAGGTCTTCGGCGCGGCGCCGACGCCCTCCGGCTGAGTGATCTGGAGGCTCTCCGCGGGGACCTCGCGCAGGCGCAGCAGCCAGCGCACTATGACCGGGGCCGCGACAAACATGATCACCGTCGCCTGAACTATCGAGATCATGTCGGCAGAGACCTGCGTCTGCAGCTGCATGAACCCGGCACCATTGCGCATGGCGCCGAAGAGGAAGGCCGCCGGCAGGATCCCCCAGGGGTTGCTGCGGGCCAACAGGGCCACAGCTATGGCGTCGAAGCCATAACCGATCGAGAAGCTGGGGGGCATGAAGTGCGAGACGCCCAGCACTTCGTCGGCCCCGGCCAGGCCGGCGAGACCGCCCGAAATCGCCATTACCAGGACCATGGTCCGCGCCACCGAGATACCTGAGGACCGCGCCGCCTCCGGATTGAGCCCCACTGCCCGGATGCGGAAGCCGATGGTGGTGCGCTCGATCAGGAACCAGATCAGGGGCACCGCCAGCAGGGCAAGCACCAGACCCAGGTGGAGGCGGCTGTCGGCAAAGATGATCGGGAGCTGCGCTGAGGGATCGATAAACGGCGTCTTGGGCGCCGAGGAGTGGGGGTCGCCCAGCGGTCCGCGGTTGATCAGGTAGTCGGAAAGGCTGTAGGCGATGTAGTTGAGCATGATCGTGGTGATCACCTCGTGGGCTCCGAACCGGGCCTTGAGGAAGCCAGGCAGGCCGCCGTAGACAGCCCCGCAGGCGATTCCGGCCAGGATCGCCAGCGGAATGTGCACCACGCCGGGCAGGCCGTGGATCGAGAACCCGACAAAGACGCCGCCCAAAGCGCCGAGGTAGAACTGGCCGTCGGCCCCGATGTTGAAGAGCCCGGCGCGGAACCCGGTGGCCACTGCCAGTCCCAGGAAGACGTAGGGCACCGAGGCTATCAGCGATTCGGTGAACGCGTGCTTGTTGGTGAAGGCGCCCTGGAAGAGACCCAGGTAGGCCTGGATCGGGTCCGCTCCAGTGATTGCGACAGCCACGCCGGCGACCACAAACCCGAGCAGGATGGCGACCAGCGGCACCGACGCCTGCTGGGCGATCCGAAGCGCAGCTCTCACTCAGTGACCCGCTTCACTCACCCGCCCTCACCCGTGGCGGCCACTTCGTCAGTCTTGGCACCGGCCATCAGAAGACCTATGCGGTCGCGATCGATCTCGTCGCCCTCGAGCACGGCCGCGATCTGCCCGCGGTAGATGACTGCCACCCGATCGGCCAATGAGAGCACCTCATCCAGCTCGGAGGACACCAGCAGAACCGCCAGGCCGGCGTCCCGCTGCTCGACTATCTGCCGGTGGATGAACTCGATCGAGCCAACGTCGACCCCCCGCGTGGGTTGGGCGGCCATCAGGACGCGCGGACCGTTCGACAGCTCGCGGGCGACCACCACCTTCTGCTGGTTGCCGCCCGAGAGAGCGCCCGCCACCTGCTGGGGGCCCTCCGCGCGTACGTCAAACGACTTGATCAGCTGCGCGGCGTGGTCGCGCACCTGGGCCAGCAGCCTGACGATTCCCCGGGCGAAGGGCGGTCGGTCGAAGTCTCCCAGGACCAGGTTGTCGGAGATGGGCAGCTCCAGGATTACCCCCATCCGGTGCCGGTCGGCCGGGATGTGCCCGAGGCCCGCCCGGAGCCGGCGGCGCGGGCTCGCGGCGGTCACCTCACGATCGCACAGCGTGACCCGGCCCGAGCGGGTGGGCCGAAGGCCCGCGATCGCCTCCACCAGCTCGACCTGGCCGTTGCCCTCGACACCGGCCAGGCCCAGGATCTCGCCGGCTCTAACCTCCAGGCTGAGCCCGTCGACAGCCAACTGGCGGCGGTCGTCAAGAACGCTCAGCTCATCAACCTGGAGCAGGGGCAGACCGGGCTGGGCCGGGCCCTTGTCCACCCTGAGCAGCACCGGGCGCCCGACCATCAAGCGAGCCAGGTCAGCCGGGCTGGATTCAGCGGGTGTCGTGGAGGCGACCACCTTGCCCCGCCGCATGACAGTGATCCGATCGGCGACGGACATCACCTCACCCAGCTTGTGGGTGATGAAGATGACAGCGCTTCCCTCAGCAGTGAGCCCCCTGACGATCTGGAACAGGCCCTCGGTCTCCTGCGGGGTGAGGACCGAGGTCGGCTCGTCCAGGATCAGCAGCCGGGCGCCCCGGTACAGAGCCTTCAGGATCTCCACCCGCTGCTGAACCCCAACTGAGAGGTCCTGGACCCGTGCGTCGGGGTCGACCTGGAGGCCGTACCGGTGCGAGAGCTCACGGACCGTCCGGCGGGACGCCCGGCCGTCGATCACTCCCGCAGCTCGCGCTGTCTCCTGGCCCAGGATCACGTTGTCTGCCACGGTCAGCGGCGGAATCAGCATGAAGTGCTGATGCACCATGCCGATGCCGAGCCCGATGGCGTCCTGGGGACTGTGGACCTGGACTTGGGCGCCGTCGAACCGCATCTCGCCGGAGTCGGCCCGGATCAGCCCGTAGACGACGTTCATCAGCGTCGACTTGCCGGCGCCGTTCTCACCCAGCAGGGCGTGGACCTGACCCCACTCCACTGTCAGGTCCACGCTGTCGTTGGCGCGAAGCGCGCCGAAGGTCTTGACGATCCCGGCGAGCTGAAGCGCCGCCGGGCGCCGCTGGGCAGCTATTGGGGGACCGCTAGATCGTGACCCCGGTCTGCAGCGAACCGTCGGCCAGTTTCTTCTCGATGTCGCTGATCTTGGTCTTGACGTCCGTCGGCACCTTGGAGTCGTAGTCGTGGTAGGGGGCGATGCCGACGCCGTTGTTCTTGGCGTCAAAGGTCAGGGTGGCCGCCGGCCACTTCTTCTGGACCGCGTCCGTGATGATGGTCTTGACAGCGACCGAGAGGTGTTTTTCGGCCGACGTCACGAGGCACTTGGCGGCGTCTGGATAGCTCAGGTACTGGTCGACATCGACGCCTATGCACATCTTGCCCTTCTGAAGCGCACCGATCAGGGCGCCGTTGCCTGTGTTGCCGCCGCCGCCAAAGACGATGTCCGCCCCCTGGTTGATCTCGTCGTTCGCGCGGGCCTCGCCCCAGGCCGGATTGTTGAAGGCGGCGCCGTCACCAGGCCCCTGGTAGACGGTCAGCACCTTGGCGTTGGGGTTGGTGGACTTGACGCCGGCGAGATAGCCGTCGGCATAGCGCTGCACAGGCGGGATCTTCAGGCCCAGCACCTGGCCGACCGTGTTGGTCTTGGTCAAGAGCCCGGCGAGAGCTCCTATCAGATAGCCCGCCTGGTCCTCTTTGAAGACCAGCCCCACCAGGTTGCTGGGTGCGGCGTCGTACGCGTTGTCGACGATGGTGAACTTGACGTTGGGGTGCGCCTTGGCCTCGGCCAGCGTGTCGTCGGCCATCAGGAAGCCGACCGCCACGATCATGTCGTAGCTCTGGTCGACGAACGTCTCCATGTTTTTCCTGTAGTCGGTCGGCTGATTGGACTCGATGTACTTGGCGGTTACGCAGAGGCTCTTGTCGGAGGCTGCCTGCTGCACGCCCTGCCAGGACGCGGCGTTGAACGACTTGTCGGTCAGCTTGCCGACGTCGGTGACCAGGCCGATCTTGTAGGTCTTGGAGCAGCCGTTCGCCGCGGTGCTGCTGCCTGAGCTGCCGCCGCAGGCGGTGGCGACCAGCGCGACGGCCATCACCCCAACCATCCACGCCCGAAACGCTCTCATCGAAACCAAGCTGTCCTCCTCAAAAACTGGCGCCCTTCGCGCGGCGCGAGTGAAGTCTAGGGCAACAACGGCGGGGCGGCAAGCCTGAGATACGCGGGCTGGTGACGCGGCTGCCGTTCCCAGCTCTCGGGGCCGCCGACTTTGCTAGCTGTCGAGGCGGGTCTCCTGGATGCGGAACGAGCCGGGCCGGTAGTCGCTGTGACGAACCCAGGAGGGCCGGACGCGAATGTGCGCGATGTCGGGGTCCTCGGCTCGCCGCCGGCCGTCAGGGTATTGCTCGAGGTAGGCGCGCACGCACCTAAGGCGATCGGCTCCGATCAGGATGTCGGCGATGCCCTCGCACTGCACAGTGACCTCATCCTCCCAGCCGATCACGAGCGCGACCCGAGGGTCCGCTTGAATGTTGCGGTACTTCCGGGAGCGGATGCTGTATCGAAGACGATCTCCAGCTCGTCGGTGGCCGCGACCCCGACCAGGGCCGCCTCCGGGGCTCCGTCCGGCCCGCGGGTGGCGACCACCGCCAGACCGTGCTGGCGCACGAACTTCACCAGCTCAGCGCCCTCGATCGTGACACCTCCGCTCGTTGGTTCAGCCCGCCAGGCGGACAGCTCGCAGCTGGACCTCGCGCTGCGCCCTCTCCCTGTCGACCGTCAGGCACTCACCATTGGCCACCACCTGCTGCCCAGCCACCCAGACGTCAGAGATCAGCCGGCTCGACGCCGACCAGAGGAGGTGCGAACAGACATCCCGAGGCTCCACCAGCGGGACGAAAGCCGGGTCGTCCAGGCGCACGAGAACCATGTCCGCCAGCCGGCCAGGCTCGAGGGTTCCGATGTCGTCGCGCCCGAGCGCCGCAGCGCCTCCGCTCGTCGCCAGGCGGACGGCCTCCGGCGCGGGCAGGGCCTGCGCCTCGCCTGTCTTGAGACGGGCGAGAAGCGGTGTCAGCCGCATCTCCTCCCAGAGGTCCAAGTCGTTGTTGGAGGCAGGACCATCGGTGCCCAGGCCAACGCGCAGCCGCAAGCGCAGCATGTCGGTGAGACGCGCGATGCCCGCCCCGAGCTTCGCGTTGCTCTGGGGACAGTGGGCCACGGCCACATCATGCTCGGCGAACAGCTGGAGATCGGCGTCGGAGAGCCAAACGCAGTGGGCGGCGAGCACCCGGCCGTCAAAGCAGCCTTGATCGGCGAGGAGTGCAGGAACAGTCTTGCCGTGCTGGCGCTCGAGCTCCTGCGCCTCATCCCGCGTCTCCGCCACGTGGATGTGAAAGAGGGCGCCCACTTCCTGGGCGGCCCGGGCCACCGCGGTCACGCCTTCCAGCGGAAGGGCGTAGGCCGAGTGCGCGGCGACGCCCACCTCGACGCGCTCATGTGCAGCTGCGTGTTCGGCGCGGAAGGCGAGAACGTCGGCGAGCCGCCGACGCCAGCTCGGGAAGCGAGGCCACGAAGGCATCTCCAAGACTCCGGGAGTGAGCAGGCAGCGCGTTCCGGCGTCAAGCACCGCCGCGAGGATGGCCTCCTCCTGCATGTACATCTCGCAGGTGGTGGTGACGCCTGCGCGCAAGAGCTCGGCACAGGCCAGCGTCATGCCCCAGTAGACGTCGTCCCTTTCCAGGCGACTCTCGCGTGGCCACAGTAGCTCGCGGAGAAAGACTGCGAGCGGCACGTCCTCAGCAGCGCCGCGGAACAGCGTCATCGGTGAGTGACAGTGCACGTTCACAAGTCCTGGCATGAGCAGGCCGGCCAACCGATGCTCCGGTCCGGAGGTCGGGGGCGCGTCGGCGGCAGAGCCCACCCAGCTGATCCGGCCCCGCTCCACCTCGACCACGCCGGGCCGGTGGACGCTGAAGGCTGGATCGCAGGTGACCACTGCGTCGGCTCGGTAACGGATCGACAAGTTAGTGTCCCACGCCAGGGGTTCGTTGAGTAGATTGTGGCAGGCGCCCGGAGGACGCCGGTCCGGGCGCCGAGGCCAACGAAGGGGTGGAACTAGGAGGAGCGCATTTTCCAGCCGGGGGCCCCGCGGAGCGGGGGCGTGCGACGACGGGCCGGGCCCCATGACGCTGGCATCGGTGTCGGGAGCCGCAATATGCCAACGAATCTCTGGCGCGGGACACTAAGCGTGAGCCTCCCAGTCGCTGAAGAAGCTCTCCTGCTCAGGGGTCAGGTGATCGATGCTCACACCGAGGCTTTCCAGCTTTTGCCGCGCCACCCATTCGTCGATCTCAGGGGGCGGCAGGTGAACACCAGAGTCCATCTCACTGCCGCGGAGCAGCAGGTGACGAGCTGAGAGAGCCTGCACCGAAAAGGTGAGATCCATGATCTCCACCGGATGGCCCTCGCCGGCCGAGAGGTTGACCACCTTACCGTCGCCGATGACAAACACCGACCGGCCCTCGGCCAGCCGGAACTCCTCCACGTTCCGCCGCACCAACCGCGCCCCTGGCGCCCGCTCGCGCAGCCTGAGCATGTCGAACTCATCGTCGACCGCCCCCGCGTTCGCCAGCAGCGCCCCGTCGGGCAGGCGCTCGATCGCCTCTAGCGGAAGCGCGTTGGGTACGCCTGTGGCCGTCATGACGATCTCGGCCGTCTGGCACGCCTCCGTGACCGGCGCGACTCGGAAGCCATCGTGAAGGGCCTCGAGCGCAGCTATCGGGTCGACCTCGCTGACTGTGACCTTGGCTCCCATGCCGCGGGCTCGCGCCGCAATCCCTTTCCCCACCCAGGAGTAGCCGATGACCAGCAGAACCTTGCCCGCCAGCAGCAGATTGGTCGAGTCAAGCACGGCTGTGATGGTCGACTGGCCTGTTCCGTAGCGGTTGTCGAAGAGGTGCTTGCACCTGGCGTCGTTGGCGGCGATACAGGGGATCCGGAGCGCTCCGGCTCTTGCCATCGCCCGCAGCGTTACGACGCCCGTGGTGGTCTCCTCGGAGGCGCCGATCAGGTCCTGGAGCGCCTGCGGGTGGGTCGTGTGGGCCATTCGAATGAGCGCTGCCCGGTCGTCGATCACCACCTCCGGCCGGCGATCCAGCACCTCCGAGTAGAACTCGAGCTCCTCCTCAGGAGTCGAGTCGCTGCGGGCGAACACCTGGACCCCGCGCTCTGCCACACCGGCCGCGACGTCATCCTGGGTGAGCGCCCCGGGGGCGGCCAGCGCCACCTGCGCGCCGGATTGGGCCAGCATCACGGCGAGGTAGGCGGTCTTGGGCTCGACCGGCAGGATGATCCCGATCCGACGGTCCCGCACGCTGCCCTCGGCCAGCAGCCGCTCGCGGACGCGGTTCAAAACAGGCGCCCAGGTGCCCGCCAGGTCGAGCTTGCGCCCGCCCCCGGGGGCGAGCTGGGGATCCTTGACCACTGACCGCAGGCTGTGCCGCCTCACGCCTGCCACTGCTCGAAGAAGGCGCGCTGGGAGGGCGTCAGCTCGTCGAGCCTGATGCTCAGGGCCGCCAGCTTGGTCCGGGCGATCTCACTGTCCAGCTCGGCAGGCAGCTTGTGCAGACCAGGCTCGAGCCTCATAGAGGCAAGGTGGTGCACGGCCAGGGCCTGGACGGCGAATGACAGATCCATGATCTCGACCGGGTGACCGTCAGCGCCGGCGATGTTGACCAGTCGCCCTTCGGCGAGCAGGTAGCAGCGGACGCCGCCGGCCAGACTGTAACGGCGAACGCCCGGCCTGACGTCCTCCACGCGGTCGGCGACTGCGTCCAGGGTCTCCACATCGATCTCACGGTCGTGATGGCCGGCGTTGGCGAGCAGGACGTCGTCCCGGAGCAGCGCCCAGTGCTCGCGGCCCACGGCCTCGACCCCACCCGTGGCGGTGATTACGACGTCGGCGTCAGGCAGTGCATCTGCCAGGCGCGCCACGCGATGACCGTCCATGTGCGCTTCCAGGGCGGGGATCGGATCGACCTCCACCACTGTCACCCTGCCCCCGAGACCTGCGGCGTAGCGGGCAAGTCCCTTGCCCACCCAGCCGTAGCCCACTATGCAGAACTCCTTGCCGGCGGCGCTGCGGTTGGTGAGGCGCAGGATCGCGGTCAGGGTTGACTGGCCGGTCCCGTAGCGGTTGTCGAAGAGGTGCTTGCAGAGGGCGTCGTTGGCGGCGATCGCGGGGAAGCTGAGCCTGCCGGCGGCCGCCAGAGCACGCAGGCGGTGGACGCCGGTTGTGGTCTGCTCAGTCACTCCGCGCAGCCCGGGGACCAGGTCGGATCGATGCCTGACCAACCGCGTAGTGAGCTCCGCGCCGTCGTCGATGATGAGCTCGGGTCGGCTGTCAGCAACGGCCATCAAGTCGGCCTCGAAGGCGTCTGGCTCGGAGTCATGGACGCCATGCACCTCGATCCCGCGCCCGACCAGGGCCGCCGCCACTGAGTCCTGGGTCGAGCCAGGGTTGCTGCCCGCGACGACCACCTCGGCCCCTGTCTCCGCCAGCAGGGTCGCCAGGTAAGCGGTCTTGGCCTCCAGGTGCACGACCAGCGCGATCCGCTTACCGCTGAGCGCACCGTCGCCCAGGCGAGCTCGGGCCAAGCGGTTCAGAACCGGCGAATGCCTGGCCACCCATTCGATCCGCTGCGCGCCCTCCGGAGCCAATCCCGGATCGGCGATTCGGGATCGTTCGGCCGCTTGCGTGCGCTCCACTCTCTCAATACTCTCCTCTCGAGGCCATGTGGGACAGCCCCATGATGGCGTGGTGAGACTTGATCAACACGGGGCGGAAGACCATCTCGGCGTTTCCTGAGTGGCCGAAGGCCGAGCTGCACTGTCATTTGGACGGTGCTGTTCGGCCACGCACCGCGCAGGAGCTGGCAGACGCTCAGGGCCTTGATGTGCCTCGTCCCCTCCGCCTCGTGGCTCCTGGCTCCTGCTCCTCTCAGGCGGAGTACCTCGGCTACTTCGACGATGCGCTCGCCGTCCTCCAGACAGAGGAGGCGCTGGAGCGATCGGCACGGGAGCTCTGTCTCGACTCGGCCGCCGACGGCATCGACTATCTGGAGGTCCGTTGGGCGCCGCTGCTACACCGCCGCGCCTGCCTGACGGTCGGGCGCGTAATCGAGGCGGTGCTCCGGGGTCTGGCTCAGGGTCCCATCACAGCCGTTGCGATCGCCTGCGCCATGCGCCATCACCCTGTCGAGGAGAACGTCGACCTCGCGCGCACGGCTGGCTCGTTTGCGGGCCGGGGCCTGGTCGGCTTCGATCTCGCTGGAGACGAGGCAAGATATCCGGTCGAGCCGCACCGCCCGGCCTTCCAGGCAGCCCGCGCTGCCGGCCTGCACCTCACCTGTCACGCCGGCGAGGCTGGTCCTCCGGAATCAGTCCTGGCGGCCCTGGACCTTGGGCTGGAGCGGATCGCGCACGGCGTCATCGGTGCCCGCCGCCCCGAGATAGTGGAGCGGATACGGGCGGAGGGGGTGGTTCTCGACGTCTGCCCGACAGCCAACTGGAAGTGCAAGGCTGTCCCCTCCGTGGCGGAGCACCCCCTCCCCGCGCTGCTGCGGTCAGGCGTCCGCTGCACTATCAGCACCGACTCCCGGACGGTGGCGGACACGACGCTCTCCAGGGAGTTCGAGCTCTGCCTGAGCGAGATGGGTCTCAGCGAGGCAGAGCTGGCGGAGGCCGACAGGATCGCGCGGGCGGCAGCCTTCAACCGCTGAGCGTGCCGTCGGGCTGCTGTCTAGCGGCGCTCCGATCGCGCTGGACCAGGCGGCGGACGGCGTCGACAGCCACTCCCAGCATCCTGTCCATGTAGGAGGGGTCAAGGTGCTGGATCTCGCCCGCCCCGAGCTCGTCGACACAGAGCAGGATGACGCCGGCCCGGCACTTACGAAGGGCGCTGACGACCAGGACGGTGGAGGACTCCATGTCGTTGGCGACGACGCCCGCTCGGGACCAGACCTCCAGCTCCTGCTTCAGCTGCTCGCGCTTGGGCATCCGGTCGGGGAGGAGCTCCGGGTAGAGCGCGTCCACCGAGCGAACCACTCCCAGGTGGTAGGGGGCTCCGGCCGCCTCGGCGGCGTCGCGAGCGGCCACCACCACATCCAGGCTGGCGATGGCCGGGTATTCCAGAGGGACATAGTCGTTGGGGGTACCCTCGCTCCTTACGGCGCCGGTGACGATCACCAGGTCGCCCATCTTGATCTCGCGCTGAGCGCCGCCGCAGGTACCGACCCGGAGGAAGGTGTGAACGCCGAGATCGCTCAGCTCCTCAATCCCGATCGCCGCCGAGGGGCCGCCGATACCGCTCGAGACGGCCGAAATCTTGGCACCCTCCAGGGTCCCCGTGAAGGTTCGGTACTCGCGGCTGAAGGCCATCTCCCGAGCGTCCTCAAAGTAGCCCCCGATCAGCGGCGTCCGGAAGGGATCTCCGGGGTAAAGGACGTACTCGCCGACCTCGCCCGCGGTCAGCCCCACGTGGTACTTCCGCTCGGCTTCGGCCATCGGCGGGTAAGTCTAAGGCTGTGTGATCGTCACCATTGGGAGTTCCCGGCTCGCTGGGGCCAACTGGCTGGCGACGGCGAGGTGACTCTGGTGGGGCCGCCACAGCAAACAATTGGAGGCGGCGCGGACGATCGGCCTGGCGACCGCCTAGCAATCGACTGAGGTCGCTGGCTTGAGCCGGCCTCCCCGAATAGACTCAGTCAATGCTATGTTTATTCGAGTAGCTGTCCTCAGGGCGGCAAGTTAGGAGGATCGATGAGCGTCGGACTTGTCACCGGAGCCTCGCGCGGACTGGGCCGCGCTCTCGCTCTCGGTCTTGCCCGCCAGGGCTGGTCTCTGGTCATCGACGGTCGGAACGAGGAAGCTCTAAACAGTGCCGGGCAGGAGATGCGCCTCCTGCAGCCGCCGGGAGCGCAGCTGGTTGCCATCCCGGGCGACGTCACCGAGGCGCGACACCGAACGGAGCTGGCCAGCGCGGCCTACGCCCTGGGCCGCCTGGACCTGCTGATCAACAACGCGGGCAGCCTCGGGCCCAGCCCGCTGCCGCCTCTCGCCCACTTTCCACTCGAGGGCCTGCGCCAGTTGTTCGAGGTCTACCCGGTCGCCGCCTTGGGACTCATCCAGGAAACCATCGACCTCCTCCGTGCCACCCCCACGGGTGGCCGCGTGATTCTGGTCAGCTCGGATGCCGCCATCGAGGCATACCCGGGTTGGGGAGGCTACGGCGCGGCCAAGGCGGCGGTCGACCACATCGCCGCAGTGCTGGCTGTCGAGGAGCCAGCGCTGCGCGTCTGGGCGCTGGACCCTGGGGATCTGCGGACTCAGATGCACCAGGAGGCTTTCCCGGGGGAGGACATCTCCGATCGGCCGGAGCCGGACTCGGTGGTACCGGCGATCTTGGGGCTGATCCAGTCCGACCGTCCCGGCGGCAGGCTGCGCGCGGCCGACCTCCACTCCCGCACTCCAGCGCCATGACTGCCTTAGCGCCAGCGCTGCTGGACTTCGAGCTGCCGGCCAGGCTGGAGGCCGCGACTCCGCCGGAGGAGCGAGGCCGGGGCCGGGATGACGTCCGCCTGCTGGTAACCCACCGAGCGGCGGGGCGAATCGAGCACGGTCGCTTCACTGATCTGCCGGACCTCTTGAGCGCCGGCGACCTGTTGGTGGTCAACCGGTCGGCGACCATTCCCGCCGCATTGTCGGCCGAGGTTGGGGGCGAGGCAGCCCTGCTTCATCTCTCCAGCCCGCGTGGGGACGGAACCTGGGTCGTCGAGCTTCGGCACCGGGATCGGGACGGCCGCAACTCGCCGTGGCTGGACGCGGCCCCGGAGACCACCCTGATCCTGCCCGAGGGAGCGACCGCGAGGTTGCTTCGACCCACGGCGCAGGGGATCGATCCCGGCCAGAAGGTTCGACTCTGGCTGGCGGAGCTCGATCTGCCCTCGTCGCCCACCATGTTCCTGAACCGGTACGGCGCACCGATCCGCTATGGCCACGTGGATAGAGATCGGCCGCTCGCCGCCCACCAGACAGTGTTCGCGACCGAGCCCGGCAGTGCCGAGATGCCGTCTGCCGGCCGGCCCTTCACCTGCGAACTCGTCACGGCGCTGGTTGCCCGCGGAGTCGCCATCGCACCACTCCTGCTCCACTGCGGCGTGTCGTCGATGGAAGCCCACGAACCGCCGGCAGATGAGCGCTTTCTGGTTCCCGCGGCGACGGCGGAACGCGTGAACGCCACCAGGCGGCTGGGCGGTCGCGTGGTCGCGGTCGGCACGACTGTGGTGCGTGCCCTCGAGAGCGCGGCACTTGCGCCGGGCCTGGTCCTACCGGCGGACGGCTGGACGGAGCTGGTGATCGGGGCCCACCACGCGATGACGGCAGTCGACGGGCTTCTCACCGGCTGGCATGAGCCGCGGGCGTCACACCTTGCCGTGTTGGAGGCATTCGTCGGGAGCGAGCTCTTGGAAACGTCGTACCGCGCAGCGCTCGACCGGGGATACCTTTGGCACGAATTCGGCGACAGCCACCTCCTACTGCCATGAACTCGAGCCGCCGGCCTTCCGAGCCGGTTGAGCTGGCTCCCGCGGAAACTGCTGGCGCGACTGTCGCCCTGGACGCCATGTCTGCCGGCCGCCGCGCGGTGGTGGAGTTCATAAAGACAGCGGGCGAGGCAGGCGTGAAGCAGATCGCGGCGGCCCTGGGCGTGACAATCGGTGGCGTGCGCCAGCATCTAGCTGCCTTGAACGAAGAGGGCTTGATCGCCCATCGCGACGAGCGCGCCGGCCGGGGCCGACCCCGGCGATGGTACTGCCTGACGCCCGCTGCGGAGACGCTCTGGCCCAAGCGTTACGGGCAGCTCGCGAACCAGCTGCTCGGGTTCATCGAGCAGGCCGAGCCGGCACTGGTCGAGCACGCCTTCGAGAGCCGAGGCCGCGATCGGGCTGAGCGGGCGAAGAGCCGGCTCCAAGGTCGCGCTTTCGACCAGCGGGTTCGAGAGCTGGCCAGGATCCTACAAGAGGACGGCTATCTGGCCGACTGTGAGAAAGTCGGCGACGATGGCTGGCGGATCGTCGAGCACAACTGCGCCATCCTGGATGTGGCCATTCGTTACGGCGCGGCTTGCAGCAGCGAACTCGCGTTTCTGCGCGAGGCCATGCCCGATGCGGAGATCGAGAGAATCCGGCACAAGATGGCGGGGGACTTCGTCTGCGCTTACAGCGTGCGTCCATCTCCGGCGAGATCACTCGCGTGGAACCCCAGGGCGCCCACCCCGAGGCTTCTGACTTCAGCGGTCTTCGGATCCAGCCCAAACACCTCCGGGCGGGCGGCCGAAATCCTGGGCTCGCAGCCGCGAGCGGCCCAGCAGGGACTGGCCGGCGAAGCCGACGGCGATGGCAACCAGGACGCCCAGGTTGGCGGAGGACCATTGCCCGTTGAGCTTCGGCCCGAGGTGCAGCGGCTCGAGCAGATAGCCCTGCCAGGCGAGAGCGCTGGCAAAGGTGTTGGTGACAAGGCCCCAACCGAGCAGCGTCGCCATCACCGTGACGCCGATCGCGACAGGGTTGACGGCGCCATAGCGGCCGCCCACCCGGTACAGCTCCGCATCGGCGTAGTCGGTCCGGCGCGAAAGCAGGTCGGCCAGGAAGACTCCACACCAGGCGGAGATCGGGACGCCCAGCGTGATCAGAAAACCCTGGAAGGGACCTATGAAGCTGCTCGCGAACCAGACGACGTAAATGGTGCCCAGGATCATGATCACGCCGTCGATGGCCGCCGCGACCCAGCGGGGAACCCGCAGCCCAAGCGTGAGCAGGGCGAGGCCTGACGAGTAAATGTCCAGCGCCGCGCCGGCGATGAGGCCGCCGATCGCCACGACGGCGAAGGGGATCAGGTACCAGGTCGGCAGCAGGGCTGTCAGAGCGCCGATGGGGTCGCTCCCGATTGCCTGGTTGAGCTTTGCGTCAGAGCCCGCCAGCAGCAGGCCGAGAACTATCAGGATGACTGGCGCCACGCTGGCCCCGAACGTCGTCCAGCCCACAACCCCCCGGCTCGACGATGTGCGTGGGAGGTAGCGCGAGTAGTCACCGCCACTGTTGACCCAGCCGAGCCCGAAGCCGGTGGCCGCGAAGATCAGCGCTCCCAGGACCGCCTGCCAGGATCCACCTGGCAGCGCGGCCACCTTGTCCAGGTGGATGTGCTGGAAGGTGAGCGCCACGTAGCCGACCGTGAGAATGGCGAGGCCGACGGTCAGCACCGTCTGCAGGCGCATGATCAGCTCGAAGCCGAAGATCCCCGCGGCGACCACCACCGCGGCAACCACCACGAAGGCGACGATCTTGGTCGTATTGCCACCTCCCACGCCGAGCCGCCCGAAGACAGTCGCCGTCGCCAGTGTGGCGAGGGAGACGAGCACTGTCTCCCAGCCGACCAGCAGGATGTAGGAGAGTGTCGCCGGCAGGGCTCCGCCGCGCACGCCGTAGGTCGCCCGGCTGAGCACCATGGTCGGCGCGGAGCCGCGCTTGCCCGCCAGCGAGATGTAACCGACGAGCAGGAAGGACAGCGCCGTGCCCACCACCCCCGCCACAGTGGCCTGCCAGAACGACACGCCGAAGCCTAGCAGGAACGACCCGTAACTGATTCCCAGCACTGAGATATTGGCGGCGCACCAGGGCCAGAAAAGGTCGAACGGGCGTCCCTTGCGCTCTCGCTCCTCGATGACGTTGATGCCGTTCTGCTCGACCTGAAGTGCGGTCCCGGCGGGGACCTCGAGCTCAGTTGCCATGCCTGTCCTCCCAATCTTTGCTAGCCACTGGCCGCCGCTCGGGCGACATCCACCATCATGGGCCGCCGGAGAAGAGGCACAATACGTTGTCCCTGCCATGGCTACGGCGATGTCTCTCACCCACCTCGGCTCACTTATGCGCGGGGTGCGCAGCGTCGACCAGGTGGGTGTGGAGGAGCGGGCGGCCGCCCTCGCCAAGCGGTCGATCAAGAAGGCCTCGAAACTCTGGGCCCTTGACCTGGCCATCCGCTGCATCGACCTGACGACGCTGGAGGGCGCCGACACCCCGGGCAAGGTGACCGCTCTCTGCGCCAAGGGCGTGCGGCCCCAGCCGGGCGACGCCAGCATCCCGTCGGTGGCCGCCATCTGCGTCTATCCCAGCCTGGTCGCCACTGCAGTTGCGCACCTGCGCGGGAGTGGAGTCAGGGTGGCCTCGGTTGCCACGGCATTTCCCTCCGGCCAGAGCTTCACCTCGATCAAGGTCGCGGAGACGCGCGAGGCGCTGGCTGCCGGAGCTGACGAGATCGACATGGTGATCGACCGCGGCGCCTTCCTCTCGGGCGACTACCAGAGGGTGTACGACGAGATCGGCAGCGTGAAGGAAGCGTGTGGCTCGACCCCTCTGAAGGTGATCCTGGAGACCGGCGAGCTCGGCACCTACGACAACGTGCGCCGGGCCTCGATCCTGGCCATGGCGGCGGGGGCTGACTTCATCAAGACCTCGACCGGCAAGATCACGCCGGCCGCCACCCTGCCGGTGAGCGTGGTGATGATGGAGTGCATCCGCGATTTCAGCCGGGAGACAGGTAAGCAGATAGGGTTCAAGCCGGCCGGCGGCATCCGGACCTCGAAGCAGGCGATCGCCTACCTGGTGGTCCTCTACGAGACGCTCGGCCCCGACTGGATGACGCCCGAGCGCTTCCGGCTGGGCGCCTCTAGCCTCCTGAACGACATCCTGATGCAGATCCAAAAGGAGCGCAGCGGCGCCTACCAGGGCGCTGACTACTTCAGCGTCGATTGATGGCCATCGCCAAACGACCGAGCACAGAGATGCGCGAGCGGCGCTTCGAGTACGCCGCCGCCCCCGAGGCAACCGACCACCTGAAGATCGCCGACTCCTACTCGCTCTTCATCGGCGGCAGGTTCGTCGAGCCACACTCCCGGCGTCGGTTTGCCACAGTCAATCCCGCCACCGGGCAGACGCTCTCCGAGGTCGCTGAGGCAGACGACGCGGACGTCGACCGCGCGGTCACCGCCGCGGCCGACGCCTTCCGCTCCTGGTCACGCCTCTCGGGCGCCAAGCGAGCGCGCCACATCTTCAGGCTCTCGCGGCTCATGCAGGAGCGGGCGCGAGAGCTGGCGGTGCTGGAGACTATGGATGGCGGCAAGCCGATCAAGGAGTCGCGCGACGTGGACGTTCCCCTGGCGGCTGCCCACTTCTTCTACTACGCCGGCTGGGCTGACAAGCTGGAATGGGCGTTCCCCAACCGGCGGCCCCGCCCGCTCGGGGTGGCAGGCCAGGTCATCCCCTGGAACTTCCCGCTCCTGATGCTGGCCTGGAAGATCGCACCGGCGCTGGCGGCGGGAAACACTGTGGTGCTGAAGCCGGCCGAGACGACGCCGCTCTCAGCCCTCGCCTTCGCCGACATCTGCCAGCAGGCGGACCTGCCACCGGGCGTGGTCAACATACTGACAGGCGCCGGCAGCACGGGGGCCTCTCTGGTCGGTCACCCGGATGTCCGAAAGGTGGCCTTCACGGGGTCGACCGAGGTCGGCAAGGAGATCCAGCGAGCCACCGCCGGCAGCGGCAAGCACCTGACCCTGGAGCTGGGTGGCAAGGCGGCCAACATAGTGTTCGAGGACGCTCCCCTGGACCAGGCGATCGAGGGCATCGTGAATGGGATCTACTTCAACCAGGGCCACGTCTGCTGCGCGGGCTCGCGGCTGCTGGTTCAGGAGTCGATCCTGGAACCGCTGCTGGCCAAGCTCAAGAGCCGGCTGGGGACGCTCAGGGTGGGCGACCCGCTGGACAAGAACACAGACGTGGGCGCCATCAACTCCAGAGCGCAGCTGGAGAAGATCGAGGGCCTGGTCAACTCAGGCATCGAAGAGGGGGCTGAGATCTATCAGCCCGCTTGCGACCTGCCGGAGCGCGGCTACTGGTTCCGACCCACCATCTTCACCAACGTCGCCCAGTCCTATCGGATCGCGCGCGAGGAGATCTTCGGCCCCGTCCTCTCGGTGCTGACCTTTCGGACGCCTGACGAGGCGGTGGAGAAGGCGAACAACACGCCCTACGGCCTTTCCGCCGGCGTCTGGACCGACAAGGGCTCGCGCATCCTCTGGCTGGCCGAGCGGATGCGGGCGGGGGTGGTCTGGGCCAACACCTTCAACCGCTTCGACCCCACCTCACCCTTCGGCGGCTACAAGGAGTCAGGCTTCGGCCGCGAGGGGGGTCTGCACGGACTGGCGGCGTACGTGGAGCTGGACTGATGGACGTGAGAAAGACCTACAAGCTCTTCGCGGCAGGCGAGTTCGTCCGCTCGGAATCCGGTCGGACCTATCAGCCGGATGGACCCCACAACGTGCCGAGAGGGTCGCGCAAGGATCTGCGCGACATGGTCAAGGCGGCGCGCGGGGCGTTTCCCGGGTGGTCTCGCCGCACGGCGATGAACCGGGGCCAGGTGCTGTACCGGGCGGCCGAGATGCTGGATGGGCGCCGGGCCGAGTTCAGGGACCTGCTGGGCGGCGGCAGGCCCGCCGGGGGCCAGGTCGACGCTGCTGTCGAGACGTGGGTCTGGTACGCGGGCTGGACTGACAAGCTGCATCAGTTCGCGGGGACCGTCAACCCGGTGGCGGGTCCCTACTTCAACTTCACGCTGCCCGAACCGACAGGTGTGGTGGGGGTGGTGGCGCCAGAGGAGCCTGCGCTGCTGGGTTTGGTGAGGCGGCTGGCCCCGGCGCTGTGCGGCGGGAACACAGTGGTCGCGCTGGCTTCGGAGCGGGCGCCGCTGGCTGCTCTCACCCTGGGCGAGGTGCTCGCCACCAGCGACTTGCCGCCCGGCGTGGTGAACGTGCTGAGCGGGAAGCGCCAGGAGCTGCTGCCCTGGCTCGCGGCACACATGGACGTGAACGCCATCGACGCGGCTGGTTGCACGGCCGCGCAGCTGGCGCAGGTGCAAGAGGCCGCTGCCGGAAATCTCAAGCGCGTGGTCCAGTCCGGACCTGGCGCTGAGGCGCTGAGTCCGCACGCGGCGCTGGACCTGATGGAATTCAAGACTGTCTGGCACCCGATAGGAGTCTGACTCCAGCCCGCCTACGACAGGGTGGCGACGCCTTCGCGGTCCACCCTGGCCAGAATGTGCCGCGGTCGGACGACGTCCTGGCTGACGATGCGCCAGGCGGCCTCCAGCCGCGGCGCCACCTCCCTGATCAGCTCCTCCGAGCGCGCGTGCACGATTGCCAGCGGTTCGCCTGCCCGCACGTGGTGGCCGACCGGTGCCTCGATCAGAATTCCGGCTCCAGGGTCGATGACGTCAGTTTTCTTCTGGCGACCGGCGCCGAGCTGCAGGCAGCCCAGCCCGATTTGGAGAGCGTCGATGGCGGCCACGTACCCCTCGGTGGGCGCGGACAGCGGCAGCGTGCAGGCCGCGACCGGGAGTCCTTCCTCGAGGCGGCCGCCCTGGGCGGCAAGCAGCCGCCGGAAGCGCTCGAGGCCGCTCCCATCTCTGAGCGCGGCAGCGGGATCAGCTTCGACGCCTGCCAGCCGGCACATCTCGCGCGCGACGCTGACGCAGACCTGCAGCAGCTCTTCGTCGCCCTCGCCCTGAAGCGCGTCCAGCGCTTCCTGAACCTCGAGCGCGTTCCCGACGGCCCGACCCAGGGGGTTGTTCATGTCGGTGACCAGCGCCACCACCCGGCGACCGGCCGCCTCGCCGAGCCAGACCATCTCCTCGGCCAGCGCCGCAGCGCTCTGGACGTCTGGCATGAAGGCGCCGCGGCCGCACTTGACGTCCAGCACTATGGCGTCGGCGCCGGCGGCCAGCTTCTTCGACATCACGCTGGAGGCGATGAGCGGCATCGAGGGGACTGTGGCGGTGACGTCGCGAAGCGCGTAGAGCGCCTTGTCGGCGGGCACAAGCTGGGGCGATTGAGCTGCCACGGCCAGACCGATCTGGCGGACCTGGGCCAGGAATTGCTCTGGCTCCAGCTCGACGCTCAGCCCGGGGACCGACTCAAGCTTGTCAAGGGTGCCGCCGGTGTGGGCCAGGGCGCGGCCCGACAGCTTGGGAACCGGCACCCCGCAGGCGGCGGCCAGCGGGCCGGAGACCAGGGTCACCTTGTCCCCCACGCCGCCGGTGGAGTGCTTGTCGACCTTGACGCCCGGGATGGAGGAGAGGTCCAAGCTCTCGCCGCTCGCCACCATCGCCTGGGTCAGCGCCAACGTCTCGGCCCGCGTCATACCCCGCGTGCAGACGGCCATCAGCCAGGCCGCGAGCTGGTAGTCGGGGATCACGCCCTCCAGGTAGCCGGAGAGCAGCTCCTGGATCTCTTCCGGGGTGTGCTCCAGGCCGTCCCGCTTGCGGCCGATGATCTCCAGAGCCTGCACCGGCAGCGATGCTAATACTTCAACCCGCGGTACGCTTCCCCGCTCTCGAAAAGCACGGCGGTCGCACTCTTCCTCAAGGCGCTCCTACAATCTTCCGAACCCGCCGGTTCTTCCGATATGCTTCGGCCCGACTTGGCAGACCTGGGAGCGCCGGCCGGCCTCGGAGCTGCGATCAGGCGGCGCGAGGACCCTGAGCTGTTGCGCGGAGAGGGTCGGTTCCTGGCTGATCTGGAGCTGCCGGGCGGTTTGTTCGCCTGCTTCGTGCGCTCACCCATCGCCCACGCTCGCCTCAAGGATGTCGACTTGGGCAATGCCCGCACCCAAGCCGGCGTGGTCGGCGCATTCGCCGCCGAAGATCTCGGGCTTGGACCCCTGCCTATCTTCCCCGGCCTGGCCGACGCTATGGCCCGTCCTGTCCTCGCCCAATCGGTAGTGCGCTTTGCCGGGGAAGCCGTGGCGGTGGTCGTCGGTCGGAGCGAGGCGGCCGCCGCGGACGGCGCGGCGGCTGTGGCTGTGGACTACGAGCCGCTCAGCTCAGTCGTCTCACCGGAGGCAGCCGCGGCGAGCGGCGCTCCCCTTCTCTTCCCTGAGCATGGCTCGAACCTGGCCTTTCAGGGGCTCATCAGGGCCGAGGAGGACGCGCTGGCGGAGGCCCAGGTGATCGTCAGCGCTCGCTTTCGCAATCAGCGCCTGGCGGCGGTGCCGATGGAGCCAAACGGTTTTGCGGCCGCTCCGGAAGCGAGCGGCGGGGGGCTTCGGGTCTGGGCCTCGACGCAGAGTCCTTTCCAAGTTCGGGACGCCATCGCCGAGAGCCTGCACCTACCTGAGAAGTCAGTCCACTGCCTGGTGCCACACGTGGGCGGCGGCTTTGGCGCCAAGCTGGCCGTCTATCCCGAGCAGCTGGTGGTGGCGGCGCTGGCTCTCCGCCTCGGGCGGCCTGTTCGCTGGCTGGAGACGCGCTCGGAGAGCTTCGTCGCCCTGAACCAGGGCCGCGGTCAGATCCAGGACGTCCAGCTGGGCTCGGATGGGAGCGGCAGGCTGGTGGGGCTGAGAGCGCGAGTCATCGCTGACGCCGGCGCCTACCCCGGTCAGGGCGCTTTCCTCCCCTACCTCACTGGTCAGATGCTGTCAGGCGTTTACAGGATCCCTCGCATCGACTATCAGGCTCGCTCTTACTGCACCAACACAACACCCACCGGCGCTTACCGCGGCGCCGGTCGCCCGGAAGCGACAGCCCTGCTCGAGCGGGCCATGGACCTGCTTGCGGCTCAACTCGGCCTCGACCCGGCGGAGGTGAGGCGGTGCAACCTCATCCCGGCCGACGCCTTTCCCTACGAATCGCCCACCGGCGCCATCTACGACTCCGGCGACTACGAGCGAGCCTTGCGACGAGCCCTGGAGCTGAGCCGGTACGCCGAGTTGCGCTCGGAGCAAGCGGCGAGACTCTCGACCGGAGCTCGGAAGGTGCTCGGCATCGGAATCTCCGCCTATGTCGAAGTGACGGCTGTCGGCTCACCCACCGAGTACGCCGCCATCGAAGTCGAGGGCGGCGGGGATCTGGCAGTAAAGGTGGGGACCGCGAGCTCCGGTCAGGGTCACGCGACCGCTTACGCCCAGATCCTGAGCGGACTGCTCGGCGTTCGTTCGGAGCGCATCACCGTGACCGAGGGAGACACCTCCCTCGTCGAGCGCGGGGACGGCACCGCCAGCTCCCGCTCCATGCAGCTGGGCGCAAGCGCCGTCTTCGGCGCCGGCGAGGAGCTGCTTCAGCAGGCTCGAGAGCTCGGCGCCGAGATGCTCGAAGCGGCCGAGGTGGACCTCGTCAGCAGCAATGACGGCGTCGGCGTGCGCGGCTCGCCCCAGCGGGCGGTCAGCTGGAGCCAGCTCGCCGCCCGGGCGGCGGAGGGCGGCAGCGCGCTCCGAGCGGAGTTCGACGCCTACGCTGACTCCAGCTATCCTTTCGGCGCCCACGTGGCGGTCGCCGAGGTCGACCTGGAAACAGGAGAGGCGGGGCTGCTCCGCCACGTGGCGGTCGACGACTGCGGCACTGTCGTCAACCCCCTCCTCGTCGACGGCCAGGTTGCTGGTGGGATCGCCCAAGGGGTGGCCCAAGCCCTCTTCGAGGAAGTGGTGCACGACGCGGAAGGGATTCCACGAACCACCAGCCTGCTGGACTATTGCGTGCCGGGGGCGTCCGAGCTGCCGCCGCTGGATCTCGAGCACACGGTCACCGCCTCGCCGAACAACTCCCTGGGAGTGAAGGGCATAGGTGAATCGGGGACGATCGGCGCGACTCCCGCGGTTCAGAACGCGATCCTCGATGCGGTGAAGCATCTCGGCATCTCGCATCTGGATATGCCGCTGCACCCTGAGCGGCTGTGGCGCGCCATCAGCAACGCGCAGACCGGTCGTTAGGGCGGACCAGCTTCGAGGTTGGCGGCCTCAGCGGCCCGCCAACCTATACAGCTGCTCGCCGGCGTGTCGCACCAGCAGCCGGTCGTCGTGACTTTCCCAATCCTCGGGCCGGATGGTGGCCGGGTCGCGGTAGCCGAGGTTGATCCGGCGGCAGCGCTCTTCCGGGATCCCGGTCGCAAGGGTGACTTCGATGCGCGGTCGTTCAATTCCAGACGCCGCATCGAAAGTGCCTGTGCCCTTCACATGCGTCGAGTGCGCCAGGATGGTGCCAGGCACGCGGGCGAACCGGTCCCATTGCTTCAGGAAGTACTCGCTGACGTGATATCCCACTTGGTCCAGAAGGCGGCCGTGCGTGAACGAGACCTCCTTCAGGAAAGGCGCATAGATGATCACCTCGCCCCCGTCAGCCACCACCGCCTCGGTCTTGTACATGGCCTTGGCCGCCGTCCAGAGATCGTCATAGCGCTCGGACGGCATGGACAGCACGCTCGTCACCGGCTGTGGGAGTCTCACGACATTGAGCTGCGCCGACAGGCGCGCGGCTTCGCTGAACGCGACGTCGGGCTCGCCCAGCCAGAGGCCGTGAAGGTCCGAGCCATGGATGGCAAGGGTCAGGCAGGTGAGCGGCGTCGGCACCATCGCGGCAGCCCTGTCGATAACTCTGCGCACAGGGGTGTCGACGATCCCGATGGTGCCGAGGTTGGTCACCAGAGCGCCGAGCCAATGCGTGAAGTCGATGATCTCGGGCCCCGCGATGCCCGGGAACAGGTACTTCGTGCCGCCGGAGAACCCAGCCACCTCATGTGGGAACACAGGCCCGCAGGCGATGATGTGGTCGTATTCAGTCACCCTGCGGTTCAGGCGCACGGGCACCCGATGGTTGATCCGGCCACCGGTTAGCTGGAAGGCCTCCTCCGCCGAGATCTCACCGACCGTGGTGAGGCTCGCGGGGTTATGCCAACTGTGATTGAACACGCGCAGCCGCGGGCAGCGCTGGCCGCGCTCCCGAGCAGCACAACCGAGCATGGCGTCGATGGCGGCATCTGTCATCGGCGTGTGAGTGCCGCGAGTTATCAGGTAGTCAAGCTGGACGGCAACTCCGACA
>NZ_JBPCPN010000002.1:0-164255 GCF_050999135.1 Candidatus Dormiibacter sp.
GGAGGACACCTACAACCGGGTCCGCCCTCACCAGGCTCTCGGCTACCTGACCCCCGAGCAGTTCCTCCAAGACTGGCTCGCCCGCAACTCAACGGAGACGGTGTAACGGAGGTGACGGACGAGTACATCCGATTGACTTGTTCAGCATGATGGGCTACACTGCGGCTTGGGGCACAACATCTCGTACCAGACGTCGCCGATATGTGCCCCCGGCACCTCGGGTCAGCAGGCGGTTCTTCCCCAGACTCACCGGTCGTCCCACCACCGTCCCTCCATCGCCTGCCGACCTCACCTCCAAGTCGGCTTGGGGGCAGGAGGCCCGGTAAACTCCCCGGCCGTGGCTCCTCGCAAGACCCGCCGCAAGCAGCAGGGTCGCCGCCCAGCAGGGACAGCGCCTGCCGCTCCCCCTGCCCCGGGCGTCGCCCCTCGCGCCGCGCCGGGCGTCGCCGCTCCAGCCGCCGCGGGTCAGGCTCGCCCTGTCCAGCTGAATCTCAGCGCCCAGCGCAATCCTCGCCGCCGGCCCGGGATGGTGGTCATCGAGGATGCCGATCCCGGCATCCCGCTCAGTCGGGTGCCCTACTTCCTGTCCGACCTCCGCAAGCTCGGCCTGGCGGTCGCCCTGATGCTGCTACTGCTGGTGGCCGGCTCGCGCCTCATCCCCCTGGTCATTAGGTAAGGCAGGGACCCAACACTAGACTGGGGCCGCGTGCGGGTTCTCCTTTTCACAGGCAAGGGCGGCGTTGGCAAGACCTCGGTAGCAGCGGCCACGGCTGTGAGAGCTGCCGAGCTTGGCCACCGGACAATGATCATCAGCACCGACCCCGCCCATTCACTCGGAGACTCCCTCGACCTTGAGTTGGGCCAGAGTGCGACACAGGTGCGACAGAACCTCTGGGCGCACGAGGTGTCAGCTCTCCACGAGACGGAGCGGCACTGGCAGAAGCTCCACGATTACGCGACGAAGGTCTTTGCCACCCAGGGTCTCGATGACGTCGTGGCGGAGGAGGTGGCCAACCCGCCAGGCATGGACGAGGTCGCGTCACTGATGTGGATCAAGCACTACGCGGAACGGGACGAGCACGACCTGCTGGTGGTGGACTGTGCGCCCACCGGCGAGACCCTGCAGCTGCTCATGTTCCCCGACGCCGCCCGCTGGTGGCTGGAGAAGATATTTCCCTGGCAGCGGCGGGCGATGAAGGTGGCGCGGCCCATGCTCCGGCGGATGGTCGATGTGCCGCTGCCGAGCGACGAGGTGATGGCCTCCCTGCAGGACCTCGTGCTTGATATCGAGGGCATGAAGAAGGTGCTGATCGACACCTCTGTCACCTCGGTCCGACTGGTTCTGAATCTCGAGAAGATGGTCATCAAGGAGGCCAAGCGAGCTTTCACCTACCTGAGCCTGTTCGGGTATGTGACCGACGCCGTCATCGTTAACCGCCGGCTTCCGGCCAAGATCTCCGACCCCCTTCTGCGCAGCTGGAGCGACATCCAGAAGCGCTACCAGCAGGAGGTGGAGCAGTCCTTCCAGCCGCTCCCCATCTTCCAGGTGCCTCTGTTCGACGAGGAAGTGGTGGGCGAGCGCATGCTGAGGAAGATGGGCCAGACGATCTACGGCAGCGCCGACCCCAGCCAGAGGTTCTATGAAGGCAGCTCGCAGCGGATGGAGAAGGTGGGCTCGGAGTACATCCTGGCGTTGAAGGTCCCCTTTGCCGACAAGGAGGCCATCGAGCTCTCCCGCCAGGACGGCGAGCTGTTCGTCACCCTTGGCAACTACCGGCGTGACATCAGCCTGCCGCGGGTGCTGGCCAGCCGCCAGACGCTGGGCGCCAAGATCGAAGATGGCGAGCTGAAGATAAGGTTCGGCAAGTGACCTCACGGGACAGAGACCAGCTGCTGAAGCTCGCACTCGATTTGGGCGGAAGGGTCCAGCACGCGCTCGGCGACGTGGTGCCACCCGAGGCCCAGGCCCACCTCGTCGCCGCCCAGCGGGAACTGCTCCTGGCGCTCTTCCTCGTCTATGAGCACCAGGTGGGGGGCCGGCGCACGGCGGTCCGCGGTCAGACCACGCGCCGCGTGAGCCGGCCGGCTCGGGGCAGTGCCAGCGGGGCTGGAGAGCCCAGCCCCCGCAGCCGGCGCATTCCTGTCGATTGAGCTGCCCCAGGCTCCCCTGAAGAGCTGATGTTC
Organism: Candidatus Dormiibacter sp.; assembly: GCF_050999135.1. Classification (NCBI taxonomy): domain Bacteria; kingdom Bacillati; phylum Candidatus Dormiibacterota; class Candidatus Dormibacteria; order Candidatus Dormibacterales; family Candidatus Dormibacteraceae; genus Candidatus Dormiibacter; species Candidatus Dormiibacter sp. Next base: position 2,185 of record NZ_JBPCPN010000002.1, read on the forward strand.
GGGGATCCCGTCGTGTTCCTGATCGGAACGATCTTTCTCATTCCGGCGATCTTTGTGGCCATCCCAGCGCACGAGCTGGGTCACGGCATTGCTGCCCAGCTCTGCGGGGATCCTTCTCCCCGCAACCGCGGCTTTTTGCGGCCCCGGCCGATGCTCTTCGTCAACGTCTATGGCGTCCTGGCGGCCATCCTGATCAACGTGGGCTTTGGCAGCCCCATCCCTGTCAACGAGTATCGGCTGCAGGGGGTCGCTCGCAAAGTGGCCTACGCGCTGGGCGGCCCGCTGGCAAACCTGCTGCTGGCCGTCGTCTTCGGCGTCCTGCTCAGAGCGCTGGTCCAGAACGGCGCCCTCGTGCCTGCCTTCACGACTCGAATCGCGGCGCCCCTCGATTACGTGGGCACACTCGTCTACGCCCTCTATTTCCTCAACCTGTCCACCTTTGCCTTCCAGCTGCTGCCGATTCCGGGCCTTGACGGCTGGCGCGTGCTGGAAGGGATCTTCCGCGGCAGCAACCCACGCTTCTTCTTCAATGCCGCGGCGCATCAGCAGACCATCTGGGTCGCCTGCTTCGCCCTGGTTTTCTTCGGGCCCCTGCTGCTGGGCTTCAGTGTGCTGGGCGCAGCGGTGGGGCTGTTCTTCCAGCCCTCCTCCGATCTGATCGTCGGCCAGTGCTCCGGGTACACCTCGCTATTTCCCTGCCTGCCGTCGGGACGCTAGTCAACCAGGCCGGCTACCGCCGGCTGCTGGAGCGCTACCCGAGAGCGCTGGTCGCCCAAGCCATCCGCGAGCAGATCGCCGCCGAGCGAGCCACAGAACCGGCTCCTGACGAGCAGCGACTGCTGGCGGTCGGCGACCGCCTAGAGGACTGGCTCCGACCCCGGCTGCGGCGGGTGATCAACGCCAGCGGCGTCATGCTCCACACCAATTTGGGTCGAGCTCCCATCTCGCCGGCAGCGGCCGCTGCGGCCGCCGACATCGCAACCGGCTACTCCAACCTGGAGCTCGACCTTGCCACCGGCCGTCGTGGCCGGCGGGCTCAAGTGGTCGAGGGGCTGCTGCAGCGGCTGACCGGGGCGGAGGCTGCGCTGGTGGTCAACAACAACGCGGCAGCCATCCTGCTGGCTCTGGCTGCACTCTGCCGCGGCCGCGAGGTGATAGTCTCCCGCGGCCAGCAGGTGGAGATCGGCGGCGGCTTCCGGATGCCTGAGGTGATGCGGCTCAGCGGCTGCCGGATGGTCGAGGTGGGGACCACCAACCGCACGCGCAGTGCCGATTACGAGGCGGCCGTCGGCGATCGCACAGCCGCGCTCCTGGTGGTGCATCCTTCCAACTTCAGACAGACAGGCTTCACCGAGTCCGCGCCACTGACCGAGCTGCGCGCCCTGGCGAACAGCAGAGGACTGCTGCTGCTCAACGACCTTGGCAGCGGAGCGCTGACGCCCATCTTTGACGAGCCGACGGTCGCCGAGGCGACCCGGCACAGTGACGTGCTGACCTTCTCCGCCGACAAGCTGCTGGGTGGGCCCCAGGCCGGCATCGCGGTGGGCCGGAGCGAGCCCATCAGCGTTCTCAGCCGGCACGCGCTGGCCCGAGCTGTGCGGGTTGACAAGATGACGCTGGCTGCGTTGGAGGTCACTCTTCAAGAGCGGCTGCTGGGCAAGCCCTCACCGCTGCAGCTCATGCTGGCCCAGCCGCCGGCGGAGGTGAGGCGACGCGCCGGCAGGTTTCAGGCGCAGCTTGCGAAACATGGGCTAAAGACCGAACTGCGGGAAGCTGAGACCTTCATCGGCGGCGGATCGACGCCCGGCAGGGGTTTGCCGACCTGGCTGGTGGTGCTGCCGGGGCCGGCCGCCCGCCTGCAGCGGGCGCTCCGCACAGCCGACGCACCGGTCATCGCGCGGATCGAGATGGACAGGTGCTGCCTGGATCTCCGCACCGTCCTGCCGGGCGAGGAGCCTGCGCTGCTGGACTCCTCCCTGGCGGCGCTGGGAAAGGCCGGTCGGCCGGCGTGAGCCACATCGTCGGCACCGCCGGCCACATCGACCACGGCAAGTCGACGCTGGTCAAAGCCCTGACGGGCATCGACCCCGACCGCCTGGCGGAGGAGAAGCGGCGGGGGCTGACCATAGATCTGGGCTTTGCTCATCTGCCGCTGCCGAGCGGCCGCCTGGCGGCCATCATCGACGTGCCCGGCCACGCCCGCCTGGTCCCCAACATGCTGGCCGGAGCGCATGGAGTGGACGCCGCGCTGCTCGTCGTCGCCGCCGACGAAGGCGTTATGCCACAGACCCGCGAGCACCTGGAGATCCTGGATCTGCTGCAGGTCGGCCGCGGGGTGGTGGCGCTGACCAAGCTGGACCTGGTGCAGGAGGACTGGCGAGAGATGGCCGAGGCCCAAGTCGCCGAGGCTTTGCTGGCAACCTCACTCGCCGGAGCCCCCATCGTGCCGGTGGCAGCCCGGTTGGGGATCGGTCTGGCCGAGCTCACCCGGCAGCTGGACCGGGTGCTCTCAGAAACGCCTGCCAAAGCTGATCAGGGCCGGCCCCGCCTGCCCATCGACCGCGCGTTCACTATCGGCGGCTTCGGCTCGGTGGTGACAGGAACGCTCAGCGGCGGCCTGCTCCACGTGGGGCAGGAGGTGGAGCTGCAGCCGACCCAGCTGAGGGGCCGGATTCGGGGGCTCCAGCAGCACAACGCAGCGGTGGACGTCGCCCAGCCGGGCAGCCGTGTGGCTGTCAACGTGGGAGGGCTGCCGCGTGAGGCGCTGGGCCGAGGTCAGGTGCTGGCCAGCCCTGGCATCCTGCGACCTGCGCGCCGGCTGGATGCGTCAGTGCGCGTGCTGAAGGGGGCGCCGCGACCGCTCCGCCACGGCGATCGCTTGCAGCTCTATCTGGGCACGGCTGAGGTCAGTGCGCGCGCGATAGTCCTCGGGCAGGACCAGGTGTTGCCCGGTGGGGAGGGCTGGCTGCAGCTCTACCTTGACCGGCCGGTGGCGGCTCTGGCGGGCGACCGCTATGTGCTGCGCATCCCCAGCCCGGCTCGGACTCTGGCGGGCGGCGAGGTGCTCGACGTCACGCCCCGCCGTCATGCTCGCCTGGCGCCCGAGGTGAGTGCGTCGCTGGAGCGACGAGCCGGCGGCCAGGCCCTGGCTGAGGAGCTGGCGAAGTACCCGCGCGGCATTCGGATCCACGATCTCGTCGCCAGTGGTTTGGGCGGTGCCGCCGAGGTCGCGGCTCTCCCCGCGAGGCGCGCCGGCGACTGGCTCTTCAGCGCAGGCGCTTGGGCGGCGCTGGCGGAGCGCGCCGACGAGGCGCTCGCGAGCTACCACCGAGAGCACCCGCTGCGCGCCGGGATGCCGAGGGAGGAATTCAGAAGCCGGCTGGCCCTGCCGCCGGCTGCCCTGGGCCCAGTGCTGAGCGAACTCGCGCGGCTGAACCTGCTGCTGGAATCGAATGGCGAGGTGGCCGCGCCGGGCCACTCGCCTCAGGCGGCAGCCGAGACGGAGAGCGCCGCCACGCGGCTGCTGGAGCTGCTGAACCGGCGGCCCTTCACGCCTCCCAGCCTGCCGGAAGCACTGCAGCAGTCAGGCGCTTCGGCTGAGGTGGCGCGAGCGCTGATCGCGCGGGGTGAGGTCGTGCGTCTCTCAACCGATGTGGTGTTCAGCCGCCAGGCGGTCGAGGCCGCAACCACGCTGGTGAGGGAGATGCTGCGAGAGCAGGACCAGGTCAGCGTGGCAGCCGTGCGAGACCGGCTGGGGGCCAGCCGCAGACCAGTGCTGGCCCTGCTGGAACACCTGGACAGCCGCCGAATCACCCGGAGAGTCGGCGACGCGCGGGTCCTGCGCTGAGCCTCCACTGCGGCCGAGCGGAAGGCGGCCGCCGGTAGGCTTGGCTCGATGAGAATTGGAGTTCTGACAGGTGGCGGCGACGCGCCCGGGCTCAACGCCGCAATCCGCGGGGTCGCCCGTCGCGCCTTTCAGCTTGGCCATCAGGTGAGCGGCATCAAGAACGGCTGGGCAGGCGCGCTGCGGGGCGACATGGCTGACCTGACGCCCACCGACGTGCGTGGCATTCTGCCGCTCGGCGGCACGATCCTGGGCAGCTCCCGGACAAATCCTCTGAAGGAACCCGAGGGCATCGAGCGGGTGACCGCCTCGCTGCAGCGCTTCGGCATCGACGGCCTGGTCGCCATCGGTGGTGACGACACGCTCTCCGTCGCGCGCGGTCTTTTTGACGCCGGCTGCAAGGTGGTGGGAGTGCCGAAGACGATCGACAACGATCTCTCAGGCACCGAGTTCTGCATAGGCTTTGACACGGCTGTGGGCATCGTCACCGAAGCTCTCGATCGCCTGCACACGACCGCCTCCTCGCACCATCGCGTGATGGTGGTGGAGGTGATGGGCCGCGACACCGGCTGGGTGGGTGTCACCGGCGGTATCGCCGGGGGCGCTGACCTGGTGGTCATCCCCGAGTTTCCGGTCGGCCTGGACGAGATCGTCGCTCACCTGCGCCAGAGGCGGGGCGAGGGCAAGGACTTCAGCATCATCGTGGTCTGCGAGGCTGTCGACATCCCCGGTCTGGAGGTGGCTCAAGACGGGCGAGCCGACGCTTTCGGCCACGTTCAGCTGGCCAAGCGCGGCATCGGCGATTCGCTCTCGCAGGGCATTGAGGCCGCAACCGGGTTCGAGACGCGAGTAACTGTCCTGGGCCACCTGCAGCGGGGTGGCACTCCCTCGGCCCTGGACAGGCTCTGGGCCACTCGGCTGGGAGTGGCGGCTGTCGATCTCCTCAACGAAGGGCAGAGCGGGGTGGCACCTGTTCGCCGGGACGGCGAGGTGGCAGTGAGCCCCTTGAGCGATCTGGTCAAGGAACAGCGACGAGTAACGCGCGAGCTCTACGAGCTGAGCCGCGTCTTCGGTTAGGGCAGCTCCAATGGCCCTGGGCGACTTCCCGCGTTATCCGCTGCTGTTCGGTCCGAGCCCGATCCATCCGTTGGAGCGGCTTTCCGCGCACCTGGCAGGCCCCCAAATCTGGGCCAAACGAGAAGACTGCAACTCCGGCCTGGCCTACGGTGGCAATAAGACTCGCAAGCTCGAATACTTGGTGCCCGAAGCGCTCGGCCAAGGCGCTGACACGCTCGTCTCGATCGGCGGAGTGCAGTCGAATCACACCCGGCAGGTAGCCGCTGTCGCGGCCAAGCTGGGCCTCAGGGCCCTGCTCGTGCAGGAGAGCTGGGTCAACTGGCCAGACCCGGTCAATGAACGAGTCGGAAACATCCTTCTCTCCCGAATCATGGGTGCTGAGGTTCGCCTCGTCGATGAGGGCTTTGGAATCGGCTTCAAGACCAGCTGGGAGCAGGCGTTGGAGGACGTTCGGACCGCGGGCGGCACTCCCTACGCGATCCCTGCGGGAGCGTCCGACCACCGGCTTGGAGGTCTGGGCTTCGCGAATTGGGCCTACGAAGTGCAAGAGCAGGAGCAAGCGTTGGGGGTCTTCTTCGACACGGTCATCGTCTGCAGCGTCACCGGCTCCACCCAGGCCGGCATGATCGCGGGCTTTGCCGGCCAGGACCGGCCGCGGCGGGTGATCGGAATCGACGCTTCCGCCAAGATCGAAGAGACCCGGGCCCAGGTCACAAAGATCGCCAGGAGCACTACTGACCTCATCGGCTTGGGGCGAGAGCTGCGCGACGATGAGGTAATGGTTCTGGAAGGCTGGGCCGGAGACTACTACGGCATTCCCGTTCAGTCGACGCTCGACGCCATCCGGCTCACCGGAACGCTCGAGGGCATGATCATCGACCCTGTCTACGAAGGCAAGTCGATGGCAGGCCTGGTCGAGCTCGTCTCTTCCGGTCGGATCGACAAGCAATCCACCGTGCTCTATGCCCATTTGGGCGGCCAGCCGGCGCTCAACGCCTACAGCGGCCTGTTCAGGTAACGACACCCCGCCGCCACCGCTCAGACAGCGGCAGTGGCGGCGGAGCGAACGCTGGTCTTAGGCCAGCGCCACCTTGGGCGCCTCTGAGGCCGGCTCCAGCGCCCAGTCGAGGACTTCCCGCACGTCGCTGGCGAGGTGGATCGCTATCTCCTCCCTCAGCTCGGCAGGCAGGTCGTCCAGGTCAGGCTCGTTCCGCTTGGGCAGGATCACCTCTTTCAGTCCCGCCCGCTTGGCGGCGAGAACCTTCTGCTTGACACCGCCGATCGGCAGCACGCGGCCCTGCAGCGTGACCTCCCCGGTCATGCCCACTGTGGACCTGACAGGGCGATCGCTGAGCAACGAGACCAGCGCAGTGGTCATGGTGACGCCGGCCGAAGGGCCGTCCTTCGGCACCGCGCCGGCCGGCACGTGGATGTGCACCTGGCGGTCGCTGAAGCGCTCCGGTAGGCCCAGCTCGCGGCTGTGTGACCGGACATAGGAGAGCGCGATCTGGGCCGACTCCTTCATCACGTCACCCAGCTGACCCGTCAGCGTGAGGCCCGGCTTGGATTCGCCGGTCATCGAAGTCGCTTCGATGAAGAGCACGTCGCCACCGGCGCCGGTGACTGCGAGGCCCGTCGCCACTCCAGGCACGGCAGTTCGCTCCAGGATCTCCTCGAACTGGAAGTGCGGCTTGCCCAGAGCTTCGCGGACTACCGCCTCGTCGACGGTTGCAGGCGGGGTCAGGGAGCCCGCGTCGAGCTTGGTGGCGACTTTCCGGAAGAGCTTGCCAAGCTCCCGCTCCAGGCTCCGCACGCCTGCCTCTCGGGTGTAGTCGGAGATGATCCGCTGCAGCGCCTTGTCGGTGACGCTGACCTCGCTGGCGTCCAGACCGTTGCGCTCGATCTGCCGGGGGAGAAGGTGCTGACGCGCGATGTCGAGCTTCTCCTCCTCGGTGTAGCCGTCCAGCCGGATCAGCTCCATGCGGTCGAGCAGGGGGCTGGGGATGGTGTCGGCGACGTTGGCGGTGGGGATGAACAGCACGTCCGAGAGGTCCAGGTCGACCTCCAGGTAGTGGTCGCGGAACGTGTGGTTCTGGGCCGGGTCGAGCACCTCGAGCAGCGCTGAGGAGGGATCGCCGCGCCAGTCGGCGCCGACCTTGTCGATCTCGTCCAGCATGATGACGGGGTTCTTGGTCCCCGCCTCCTTCAGGGCGCGGACGATCCTGCCGGGCAGGGCGCCGACGTAGGTGCGCCGGTGACCGCGGATCTCCGCCTCGTCGTGGATGCCGCCGAGCGAGATGCGGGTGAACTTGCGGCCCAGCGCATGCGCGACCGATTCGCCCAGCGACGTCTTGCCCACGCCCGGAGGGCCGACCAGCGTGATGATGGCGCCGGAGCCCCGGCCCCCCTCGGGGGCCAGACCCTTCTCCTGGCGCCGCTTGCGGACGGCGAGGAACTCGATGATCCGGTCCTTCACGTCGTCCAGCCCAGAGTGCTCCTTGTCGAGAATCTCTCGCGCCTTCTTCAGGTCGAAGTTGTCCTCGGTCCGCGTGCTCCAGGGGATGTCCAGCATCCAGTCCAGGAAGTTGCGGATCCAGCCATACTCGGGGCTCTGCTCGCTCATCCGCTCGAGGCGGTCCAGCTCGCGGTCGAACTCCTTGCGGGCCGCCTCCGGCATGTGCTTTTCCTCGGCCCGCGTGCGGTAGTCGCCAACAACGTCCGTGGCGCCTTCGCCGAGCTGCTTCTTGATCGCCTCGAGCTGGGCCCTCAAGATGTACTCGCGCTGGCCCTTCTCCATACGCTCGGAGACGTCGTCGCGGAGCTGCTGCTTCAGAGTCAGCTCGCCCAGGATCTCCTTGTTCCAGCCGATCAGCTTCGCCAGGCGCTCCTCGACGTCGAGCGTTTCCAGAACCTCGACCTTCCGCTCCAGTGAGTGGTCGGGCGAGTAGCCCGACATGTCGGCCAGATGCCCGGGGTTCTCAATGCCGCGCAGCACCTGAGCGATCTGCGATGCGCCGCGCAGCTCGAGGATGTTCTCCACTATCGCGCGGTACTCGTGGGCCAGATCGCGGGCGCGGTCCGACCAGGTGACCGGGTCCGGACTCGGGGAGACGTCGGCGACCAGCGTGCCGCCGATCTCGTGGCTCACATTGCCGAGGACTGCCCGGTGGCGGCCCTGCACAGCCACCACCTCGGTGCCGTCAGGCAGGTTGCCTTTCTCCTCCACTTTGGCGATGAGCCCGACCGTGGCATAGCGGCCGTCGATCTTGGGCAGGAGCAGGATCAGGCCCTGGTCGGCCAGTGCCGCGCGCACGGCCGCCTGGGCGTCCTCTGACTCCAGGGGGATGGTGGCGCTCATGCGGGGCAGGACCACAGCCTGCGTCAGCGGCATGACGGGAAGTCGGTTGTCTTGAGCCATGTCTATCAGGTATCTCCTTTGCTGGGCGCTCCATTCCGAGCGCACTGTTTGTTTACCCGGCGGGGGTGACCCGGAAACGATGGCCCCGCGGCGCCAGCCGCTAAGTTGGTCGAAAGGTGGTTGCCGGAATCGATCTGGGCGGATGCGCCAATCTCCTGGGAGCTGTGGAATGGGCTCGCCCGCAGAGCTAGCGCTTCGCCATCCTGCCTTCGCGCCGCTGCGCCAGGCGGCGGGCGAATTAGGTGTGCGCGCTTGGGCGGTCGGGGGCTACGTGCGGGACCTGCTGCTGGGGCGCCCGCAGCCCGACCTGGACGTGGTCGTGGAGGACGGGCGGGCGATGGATCTCGCCGTCCGCTTTGCCCAGCTCACCGGCGCCCGGCCGCCAGTTCTTTTTCCCCGCTTCGGGACTGCGCAGGTCACCTGGCACGACCGGCTGATCGAATTCGCCTCGGCCCGGGCCGAGAGCTACGCCGCTGACTCGCGCAAGCCGGAGGTGAGGCCGGTCAGCATCGAGCAGGACCTGCGGCGGCGCGACTTCACTGTGAACGCCATGCTGCTCGACTTCGAGGGGCGCCTCCTGGATCCGCTGGGCGGCCGGGTGGACCTGGAACGCCGGCTGCTGCGAACGCCGGCCGAGCCCGAGCGGGCTTTCAGTGACGATCCTCTCCGCATGCTGCGGGCGGCCCGCCTTGCTGCCCAACTCGGCTTCGACCTCGACCCCGCTCTGCTGCCGGCGATGCGCCGGCTGCGCGAAAGAGCCCGGCCGCCGGTGCTCTCGGTGGAGCGAATTCACGAGGAGCTGGTCAAGCTGCTGCTTTCGGAGCGACCGAGACGAGGGCTGGAGATACTTGACGAGGGCGGCCTGCTGGAGCTGCTGCTGCCCGAGCTCAGCGCCTGCCACGGTGTCGAGCAGGGTAACTGGCACACTCATGACGTATTCGGCCACACCCTGCTGGCAGTAGACAAGGCGCCGCCGGATCTCACCGTCCGTCTGGCGGCTCTGCTCCACGACATTGGCAAGCCACCCACCGCCACGCCCGACGGCGCTTTCCACGGCCACGATGTGGTTGGAGCCGCGATGGCCGAGGAGGTGATGGCGCGGCTCAGGTTCTCTCGCTCCGAAACCGACAGCGTGAGCCGGCTGGTCAGGCTGCACCTGCGGCCGGTCTTCTACGAGCCCGAAAACTGGGGCGCCGCCGCGGTCCGACGCTTGGCGCGCGACGCCGGCGAACTGCTCGAGCCGCTGCTGCAGCTGGCCCGCGCGGACATCGCGGCCTCCGCCTATCCCGACGCTTGGAAGCTGGACGACCTCGAGAGACGTCTGCAGGCGGTGCTGCAGAACGAGGCGAAGGTGCTGCGGCCGCCGGTCGAGGGCGGCGACATCATGCGCATTCGAGGCATAGGGCCCGGGCCGGAGGTGGGCCGGCTCAAAGCTGCCCTGACCGAGCTCGTGCTGGACGGAGCCTTGCCACCTGAGCGGGAGGCGATCAGCGCCTACCTGGCGGCGCATCCAGAACTCTGAGCCCCAACTGGCAGCGGCGGCCGAAAGGCTGGAGGTCTCCTCACGCGCAGGCGCCCGCGGGCGCAGATCGGCTCGTATGCTCCGCCTTGAGGAGCCTAGGCCTCAATGCTCATCCCGCTCAGCGCTCTCGACCTCGCCGAGAACGAAATCGTCTTGGAGGGCTTCCAGGCCATCTTCGAGGAGGCGCCGGTCACTGTTACAGCTGTGCTCGAGCGAACCTGCGTCTGCCTGACCGCGGATGGCGAGCGCCGCCTCATCAACAAGCGGCGCCTCCTCGTCGAGCCGGGCGAGCTGCCGATCCGCCGCCGCCGCTTCGGTCCGCCCGCCTCCAACTCGGAGCCGGGCTAGGCCACCAGGCGCTGCGCGGGCAGCCGCCTGTTAGTCTGTGCCGCAGATGGGCGCTTAGCAGATGGGAACGCAGCAGATGGACCGCAACCTGGCCTTGGAGCTGCTTCGGGTGACCGAGAACGCCGCCCTGGCGGCCGCACCCCTGCAGGGCAGGGGCCTCAAGGAGGAGGCCGACCAGCGGGCGGTCGACGCCATGCGCTCGGCGCTGGCCTCGGTCGACATGCGAGGCACAGTGGTCATCGGCGAGGGCGAGAAGGACGAGGCGCCCATGCTCTACTTCGGCGAAGAGGTGGGCAACGGGCTGGAGCCCGAGGTGGATGTGGCAGTGGACCCCATCGACGGCACCCGCCTGGCGGCTAACGGCCAGCCGGGCGCGATGGCGGTGGTTGCTCTTGCGGAGCGCGACAGCATGTTCACCACTCACGTCCACTACATGGAGAAGCTGATAGTGGGCCGGCGGGCGCGCGGCGTGATCGACATCGAGATGCCTGTCGAGTGGAACATGCGCCGGATCGCCAAGGCCGAGGGTCTCCATCCCCGCGACCTGGTGGTTGTCATCTTGGACAGGGAGCGGAATGAGCCAATCATCCGGCAGGTGCGGGAGGTGGGCGCACGGATCAGGCTCATCTCAGACGGCGACGTGGCGGGCGCCATCATGGCAGCTCTCGAGACGAAGACGGGAATGCACGCTCTCATGGGCTCGGGCGGGGCAACCGAAGGTGTGATCGCCGCCTGCGCGGTCAAAGCACTGGGCGGTGACATGCAGGGAAAGCTGCTCCTGCGCGACGACGACGAGCGCCGGACCGCTGAAGGGGAGGGCCACGCGCCCGGTCGCATCCTTGGCATCGACGATCTCTGCAGCGGTCACAACATATTCTTCGCCGCCACTGGGATCACCACTGGTGAGCTCTTGCGCGGCGTGACCTATGAGGAGTACTACGCGTACTCGCACTCGATGGTGATCCGCTCCGCCTCCGGCACCCTACGCCACGTCGAGGCGTTTCACGACATGGGCAAGCTGCGCGAGAAAGGGCTCCTGCCCGAACAGATGGTGGTCGCCTCTCCCGCCCTCGTTCGCTAAACCGCTTCTGGGGAATCAAGCCTCCAGTTCAGCAACCGCAGAGAAGCGCTGACGGCGGGGTGATGCCGCCCACCTGCCTACATTCGCAATCCGCGCTTGGCGGCCGGATTGCAAGCCGTCAGGCCTTGGCTCGCATCCGGTTGTTCCGTGGGTTGTGTTCGACCTCGGCCAGCCCCAGGGCTTCAAGGAGCGGCGGCATGTACATCCCGAAGCGGCCGCGCAGGCCCTTCTTGAGGCCGTACCAGCCGCCCACCGGGTTGTCGGCTGATCGCGCCCAGGCCTCGACAGTGCCCTCCTTGGCAGGCTTCTGCTCATCGGCGCTGCCCAGCTCGACCCAGTCGCCGCGCGCCTTCAGCATCGTATGGAGGTCTTGGATCGCCCGCAGCTGGTAGCGGAGCTCGGTCTTGCCCACCTGGCAGACGATGGTCGGGGGGTCGGACGCTTCGTCCTTGTACATCACGTAATCGCCGCTCAGGGGCGGCGTCTTCAGCTGCCAGGGATCGGCCTGGGTGCCCGAACCTTGAGTCGACATGCTTTCCTTCTCCTTTGGCGGGGGCCGCAGGGCGGCCGCCGGCTGCTCGAATCGCGGCCTTCTTCGTCAGGCAGTGGTGGCGGCGGCTGCTTCGGCCAGCCCCAGCTCGTCAATCGCCGTCTCGCGCATTTTGAACTTCTGGATCTTGCCAGTCACTGTCATGGGGAAGCCCTCCACCAACTTCCAGTAGCGCGGGATCTTGAAAGTGGCTATCTTGCCCCGGCAGTAGTCAGTCAGCCCCTCCTCACTCAACTGGACGCCCTCTCGCGGCTTGATCCAGGCCATCACCTCCTCGCCGTAGCGCTCGGACGGCACGCCGATCACCTGCACATCGCTGATGTCGGGATGGGCGTAGAGGAACTCCTCCACCTCGCGCGGATAGATGTTCTCGCCCCCGCGGATGATCACATCCTTGATCCTGCCCACTATGTTGACGTAGCCATCTTGGTCCATGGTGGCGAGGTCGCCAGTGTGCATCCAGCGCGCGGCGTCGATGGCCTCGCGCGTGGCGACTTCGTTGTTCCAGTAGCCGAGCATGACCGAGTAGCCGCGGGTGCAGAGCTCGCCGGGAGCCCCGCGGGGAACTATCCGGCCGTCGGCGGCGTCGATGATCTTCACCTCCACGTGCGGATGCACCCGACCCACCGTGGAGACGCGCTTGTCCAGCGGGTCGTCGGTCAGGCTCTGGGTGGAGACCGGCGAGGTTTCAGTCATCCCATAGCAGATCGTCACCTCGGGCATGTTCAGCCGGGAGGTCACCTTCTTCATCACTTCCACCGGGCAGGGTGAGCCCGCCATGATGCCGGTCCGCAGGCTCGAGAAGTCGTAGCTCCCGAAGTCCGGATGCTCCAGCTCGGCGATGAACATGGTGGGCACGCCGTAGAGCGCTGTGCAGCGTTCCGCCTGCACCGCCGCCATGGCCGCCACCGGCTCGAACGTCTCGCTGGGAATGATCATGGCGGCACCATGTGTGGTGCAGGCCAGGTTGCCCAACACCATGCCGAAGCAGTGATAGAAGGGAACCGGGATGCAGACGCGGTCCTGCTCTGAGTAGCGGCAGGCTTCGCCGATGAAGAAGCCGTTGTTAAGGATGTTGTGGTGGGAGAGAGTAGCGCCCTTGGGGAAGCCGGTGGTGCCTGACGTGTACTGGATGTTGATCGGATCGTCGAACTGCAGCTGCCCTTCCCGCTCGGCCAGCTCGGCTTCAGGCACCGCGTCACCATCACTCAGCAGGCGGTCCCAACCGTCCTCCAGGATGAGCGCCTCCTTCAGCTCGGGGCAGCGGCCGCGCACCTGGGCCAGCATCCCTGCATAGTCGGAGGCCCGGAAGGCGCGGGCGAGGATGAGCAGCCGTACTGCCGACTGATTCAGCACGTACTCCAGCTCGGACGTCTTGTAGGCGGGGTTGATGTTGACCAGCACGGCGCCGATTCGAGCTGTGGCGTACTGGATCACCGTCCACTCATAGCGGTTGGGCGACCAGATTCCCACCCGATCCCCCTTCGCGATGCCGCCGGCCAGCAGGCCCCGCGCCGCCCGACTGGTCTCCGCCCAGATCTGCGAGTAGGTGAGGCGCACTCCCTGATGCCGCGAGATGAGGGCGTCCCGCTCACCGCAGCGCTCCGAGGTGCGGCGGAGGTTCTCACCGATCGTCTCGCCGAGCAGCGGCAGCGAGCTCGTGCCATGAACGTAGGAGGGCAGGCTGGTCATCTAGTCCACCTGCATTCTCCCACCTGCGCAGCCGCCTGTCATTGCTTGCGTGAAGCCCCTGCTAAGTTCGACTCTCATGCCGGAGGGAGTGTGGCGTCCGAATCGCGCTGAGCTGGCGGCAGCGCGCGGCAGGCACCTAGCGGATGTCCTGGCCCCGGGCCTGCGGGTGGTTTTCTGCGGCATCAACCCGGGCCTCTACTCCGGCGCGGTTGGTCACCACTTCGCGCGCCCTGGCAACCGCTTCTGGCCGACGCTGCACCTGTCGGGCTTCACCGACCGGCAGCTCTCTCCCTTCGAGGACGGGGAGCTGCTCGCGTTCGGCCTTGGCTGCACCAACCTGGTGGCTCGAACCACCGCGCGGGCAGATGAGCTCGCGCCACAGGAGTTCACCGCGGGCGCCGAGCGGCTGCGGGAAAAGCTCGAGCGCGTCCGGCCGGTCTGGCTGGCGCTGCTGGGCATCGGCGCCTACCGGCTGGGCTTCGGGCGGCCGCGGGCGGCAATCGGTGAGCAGCCGGATCGGATCGGGCCCGCGCGGGTCTGGCTCCTGCCGAACCCGAGCGGTCTCAACGCCCATTACCAGCGGGAGGCGCTGGTGGGCGCCTTCCGAGAACTGCGGGCCAGCTGCTGAGCGCCTGGGCGCCAGGCGATCGGCGCTGGTGCGGCTGCCGCCACCCTAACGCGGTCCCAGCTTCGCGTCACGCCGGCGCGAGCCGGGCATGTCATGGCGCTCCTGCGCTCTTCCGTGCCGCTTCGAACGGTAGCCGGTCGAAGATGATCCGCATGTGCGTGATCTTGCCTTCCACTACGGTGACGCACTCGGCGCCCGGGGCATCGCTCACCGGGACGGTGTCCGCGTCGTACATCACCACCGCCGTGTCGTCGTCCCCAAACGCCGCGATCAGCTTGGCCGCGGTCAGGATCTGCGTGAATGGACCCATGAACTGGCGGAAGGCCTCCATGCCCCTCAGAGTTCCGGCAGGGGCCTGGCAGACGATGTCGTCCGCGATGTAGGTCATTGCGCGCTCGAAGTCCTGGCCGGTCCAGGCCCGGTGGTAGGCGAGGGCGATCTCGAGCGCCCTTCCGTTGGTCGTCGTCATCGGTCGATCCTCCTCAGAGCTTGCTGATTGAATACTCTCGGTTCCTCCGCTGTTCTCGGTCGTCATACCGCCGCTGCCTCCAACTGCGTCGCCGTCGCCGCTGCGGTGCTCTTGCCGATTCCGAGCGCGGTGAAGACGCCGAGCAGTGAGAATCCGGCAATCACAGCCAGGGCGGGCCGGAAGCCGATTGCGTAACTGGCCGCACTGCCCAAATGGCCGTTGGCCCTGAACACGGCCGCAGCCACGGCGATCGCAAAACTGCTGCCCAGGCGTTGGACGGTGCTGTTCACACCCGATGCCTTGCCCATGTCCGACGGAGCGGCGGCTCCCATCACCGCGGCCGCGACCACCGGCAGCGCCATCGAGATGCCCACACCGGCCACGATCAGAGGAAGCACGAGCTCGGAATACCCGACTGTGGCCGTCGCCAGAATGGCGATCCAACCCAGACCAACGCCCTGCAACAGCATGCCGGTGGCCAGGACCGGGCGCGCGCCGACCCGGTCAGCAAGGATCCCGGCGAGCGGCGCCACCAGCAGGGGAGTGGCAGTCCAGGGAAGGAGACGGATGCCGGTGTCCAGCGGGGAGTACCCCAACGAGAGTTGAAAGTATTGCGCCATCAGGAAGGCGGCCGAGAAGATCGCGCCCGACATCAGGAAACCGGTGCAGTTGGCGACAGTGAATGAGCGGCTCCGGAAGAGGCGCAACGGGAGCATGGGATCCGCGGCCCGACGCTCCCAGAGGACGAAGGCCGCCCCCAGCGCGGCGCCCACGCCGAGGGCGAGGATCACCTCGCCGGTTGCCGAGCCGACCTCGCCGGCCCTGGTGAGGCCCCAGACGAGGGCAGCGGCGCCGCCTCCAGCGAGGCCTACGGCGGGGAGGTCGAATCGCGTCCTGGGGCCGCGGCTCTCGGTCAGGCGAAGCCGCGAGAGGACGATCGCAGCCACCCCGATGGGCACATTGACCCAGAAGATCCAGTGCCAGTCGAGGCCCTGGGTGATCGCCCCACCCACCAACGGTCCGCTGGCCACCGCGAGTCCACCGAGCCCGCCCCAGATCCCGATCGCCGCGCCTCGACGCTCTGGTGCGAAGGCGGCGGTGAGGATGGTGAGACTGACCGGCATCACCAGGGCGGCTCCCAAGCCCTGCAGCATTCGAGCCGCGATCAGGATCCCTGCATTCGGCGCGAGGGCACATGCAGCCGAGGCCGCCGTGAACACAGCCAGGCCAATCGAAAAGACGCGCACCCGTCCATACCGATCGCCCAGTGCGGCGGCTGTGATGATGCCGGCGGCGAAGACCAGCGTGAAGGCATTGACCGTCCATTCGAGGACGGACATGCTGCCGCCAAGATCTCGGTGGATGGCCGGTAGGGCGGTCACCACCACCAGGGAGTCGAGGGCGACCATGAAGAACGCGAGCGAGGTCAGCGCCATCGTCCATGCTGGTCGGGCCTGTGGTGCTCGATGATCAGCAGCCATGTCTCCAAACTCCTCTTGAGCTCGGTCTAGCGGCAACTATGTGATTCTATAGTACCTACTCACTAAAATCAAGCGTGAGCTACAATATGGGGGTGTCAGAATTCACAGCCTCGAAGCCTCGCCGGAGTTACGGCCAGTACTGCGCCCTCGCCTATGGGATGGACGTGATCGGGGAGCGGTGGACCATGCTCCTGGTTCGGGAATTGCTGCTCGGGCCCAAGCGATACAAGGATCTCCTCGCATCACTGCATGGGATCGGGACGAACCTCCTCGCCGCAAGACTGCGCGAGCTCGAGGCGCTGGGGGTTGTCGAGCGAGGAATCCTGCCGCCGCCCGCAGGCTCGCCCGTGTACCAGCTGACCGAGGCAGGTCAGGGCCTCGAACCCGTCTGCATGGCGATTGGGCGCTGGGGAGCGCGCTTTCTCGGCTCGCCGCGGTTGGCAGACGAGCTCGTGCCTAGCGCGTACTTTGTCGCGATGCGGGCCTCCTTCCGAGCGGAGGTGGCCGGCGAGCTCTCCGAGACCTACGAGTTCCGGATTGGGAATCGGGTCTTCGAGGTCCGCGTCCAGGATGGCCGGTGTTTCACCAGCGAGGGCCGTGCGACTCGGCCCGACGTCGTCATGACGATGGACGCAGAGACACTCACCGCGGTCCTCTTCCAGGTGCTGTCGCCGGATGAGGCTCGCGCGAGCGGCCGCGTCTCCCTCCAGGGTGACCCTGCGGCTCTGGCCAGGTTTGCCAGCATCTTCGCCTTGCGTGGCCATCCATTCGTCGAGTTCGAGGAGGGCAAAAGCGGCCTGCTCCAGAACTGAACAGTCATTCAGGGGATGGGGCGGCTGCTTGCGTTGTGGCCCTGGTCGAGCCCCTCGAGCTACCGCCGCTCCTGCAGCTGCTCCCGAAATCCTCACCGTGGGGCAAGAGTTGGCAGGACGTCGCGCAGCCCAACTTGGACTGTAAACAGGCTTTCCGGCCGGGCCAGAACAAGGTACCTTTGGAAGCCATGCGCCTCCCTCTCGCCCGCGTCCGCACGTTCCTCCTCGAGGTGCCCAGGCAGGGCAAGCTGGCATACTGCCTGCTGCGCGATCCCCGGATTCCGCCGGCCCCCAAGCTGGCGCTGGGCGCTGCCCTGGCAGTCGTCGCCAGTCCGGTCAAGCTCCCGGGTTGGATCCCGGTGGCGGGCGAGCTGGATTCGCTGGCGCTGGGCATCCTGGCTGTCAAGGTCTTCGTTGATGCCTGCCCGGATCACCTGGTCCAGGAGCACCAGGCGGCGCTGAAACGAGGCGAAAGCCTCTTCGATCAAGATCTGAGCGGCGTCACGGAGCAGGTCCAGAGGACAGCCTCCGACGTATACGGAAGGTGGAGTGAGCGGGCGGCCGAGTTGCCAAACCGTCTCTTGGAGGACAGATCGGCGTGAAAGTGATGTTGACGAAGGACGTGCCCAGCGTCGGCGTTGCCGGCGACTTGAAGAACGTCGCCGACGGCTACGGCAGAAACTATCTCATTCCCCAGAAGCTGGCCGTGCTGGCAGGTAAGGGCGTCGAGGTGGAGGCGAAACGGCTGCGCGAGGCGGCTGCCAAGCGGGAGGCGAAGGCGCGCCAGGCAGCGCAGGAGCTGGCCGAGCAGATCGGCGATCGGACTGTCGTAGTCCGGCTGCGAGTGGGCGAGGGAGACAAGGTCTTCGGAGCCATCACCAGCGAGGACATCGCCAAGGCGCTGAACCAGCAGCACCAGGTGGACCTCGATCGCCGCCGCATCGAGCTCAGGGAGCCGCTGAAGCAGCTGGGCGAGCACCGCGTGCCGCTGCGGCTGTACCGGGATGTCGAAGCCCACATCAACCTGATCATCACTCAGGACCGCTAGTGCGGCGCACCAGGTTGAGTGCGGGGTCGACCGGCCGGGAGCGATGCCAGCAGGGCGCCACCGCCTGATCGCTGCTTAGGCCAGGAAAGGCGATGGCAGTCGTCCGCCCCGGCTGGACCGAAGGGCGAGTTCCGCCCCAGGACCTGGAGGCCGAGAGCTCGGTACTGGGGGCGGTTTTGCTCGACCCCGCTGCGATCACGCGGATCCTGGACTTCCTCCAAGCCGAGGACTTCTACCGCGAGAACCACGGCCAGATCTACCGGGCCGCGCTGACACTCTTTCGCGAGGGGGAGCCGATCGACAACATCACGGTCGCCGCCGAGCTGGACAAGATGGGAGTGCTGGAGCGCGTCGGCGGCCGGGCCCAGCTGGCTCTGCTGCAGGAGTCGGTGCCCACCGCCGGGAACGCCGAGTACTACGCCCGCATAGTCAAGGACAAGGCCTACAAGCGGCGTCTCATAGCCGTCGGCGGCCAGGTGACCCAGCTCGGCTACGAGGACGGGCTGGACGCCGAGGAGGCTGTCAACACAGCCCAATCGCATGTCTATGCGATCTCCGACGACAGAGTGGGCGGCGGCCTGGAGCACATCTACACCTTGCTCAAGCCGGCCATGGATCGGATCGACGCCCAGATGGCGTCAGGCGGTGGCGTGATAGGCGTGCCCAGCGGCTTTCACGATCTGGACCGGCTGACCAATGGGTTCAAGGAGTCGGACCTGATAGTGATCGCCGGTCGCCCGGCGATGGGCAAGACGTCTTTCGTTCTCAATGTCGCTCTGCATGCCGCGGTTCAGCAAAAGCAGCCGATAGCCATATTCAGCCTAGAGATGTCCAAGGAGCAGCTGGTCGAGCGGATGCTCTCGGAGCAGGCGCAGATCGACGCCCAGCGCATGCACCGCGGGCTGCTGAGTGACAACGAGTACGAGCGGCTGGCCGGGGCGATGGGCCCGCTGGGCGACGCGCCCATCTTCATCGATGACGTGCCCAGCCTTGACGACCTGACCCTGCGTCTCAAGTCGCGGCAGGCGAAGAGCCGCGAGGGGGTGCAGATGATCATCGTCGACTACCTGCAGCTGATGACGGGGCGCACGCGGGGCGACGACTCCAACCGCGTGCAGGAGGTCTCCGCCATCTCCCGCTCGCTCAAGTCGATCGCGCGCGAGCTGAAGGTTCCTGTGCTGGCCATCTCCCAGCTCTCCCGCGCCCCCGAGGCGCGCCCCGACAAGCGACCGATCCTGAGCGATCTTCGCGAATCGGGTTCGATCGAACAGGACAGTGACATAGTGATGTTCCTCTATCGGGACGAGTACTACAACCGCGAGAAGTCGGAGAAGCCCGGCATCGCCGAGGTGATAGTCGCCAAGCATCGCAACGGCCCGACCGGCATGGTGGAGCTCTTCTTCCGGCGGGAGCTGACGCGGTTCGAGAACATCAGCCATCGCCAGCTGGATCCCGCCTCCGGCCGGCCCTGAGCACCCTGCCCTGCGGCCCGGCTTTAATTGGCCACCGTGAGAGCTGAAATCGACCAGGTGCGCCCCGAAGCGGCCCGCTGATGGTCATCATCATCGCCGGCGCCCAGTGGGGCGACGAGGGCAAGGGGAAGGTGATCGATCTTTTGGCCGAGAGGGCGGACATGATAGTCCGACCACAGGGTGGCGCCAACGCCGGCCACACGGTGGTCACGGAGGACGGCGAGTTCAAGTTCCAGCTGCTGCCAAGCGGGATCCTCTATCCGCACGTGACCTGCGTCATCGGCCACGGCGTGGTGGCCGATCCCCGGGTGCTGATCCGCGAGATCGATCAGCTCCGTGAGCGCGGGATCGAACCCGACAATCTGGTGATCAGCGAGCGGGCCCATATGGTGATGGGCTACCACCCGGTCTTCGACCAGCTGGAGGAGGGAGTGCGCGGTGACGATCGCCTGGGCACGACCCGGCGGGGGATCGGTCCCGCCTACTCGGACAAGATCCGGCGGATCGGCTTTCGGATCGGCGACCTGCAGAAGGAAGCTTTCATGCGCAAGAAGCTGGACTTCGTGGTGGGTCAGGTCAAGAACCCCATCCTGACCGACCTCTACCGCGACAGGACCTTCGACTGGGAGGAGATGCTGGCCGAGTACAAGCACTACGCCGAGCGTCTCAATCCCTACATCAGAGACGTCTATCCGCTGGTTCAGGACGCCCTCGAGCGCAAGGCCAACATCCTGCTCGAAGGCGCCCAGGCCACCATGCTGGATCTGGATCTCGGCACCTATCCCTACGTCACCTCCTCCAACACCACCGCTGGCGGGGCGCTGACCGGTTCCGGTATCCCGCCGACCAGAGTCGACCTGAGCCTGGTCGTCTGCAAGGCCTACACCACGCGCGTCGGCTACGGGCCCTTGCCCACCGAGCTGACCGACAGCACAGGGGATCAGATCCGGGAGAAGGGCGCCGAGTTTGGCACTGTCACCGGCCGGGCCCGGCGGGTCGGCTGGTTCGATGGGCCGGTGGCGCGCTACGCCGTCAGGGTGAACGGCGCCGAGTCCATGGCGCTGACCAAGCTGGACGTGCTCGACGAGCTGCCGGAGGTTGGCGTCTGCACCAACTACGAGTTCCGGGGCAAGGTGCACGATCACCCCATGGCCAACATCTCGCATCTGAAGCACTGTGAACCACGCTACGTCAGCATGCCTGGCTGGCAGGCTCCCATCGGCCAGTGCAGGACCTGGGACGACCTGCCCGCGAACTGCCGCGTCTACGTTGAGCGGCTCGAGGAGGTGGCCGGCGCGTCGATCGATCTGATCGGCGTCGGACCGCGGCGCGACCAGTTCATCATGAGGAAGCGCAGCTTCTTCGGATAGCGGGCGGTTCGTCGCCCGCTGGGCGGCCGCGCGGGATAATTCAGCTGACCTTGAAACGCCGCGCACTGCAGGGATAAGGAGAAGCGATGGAAGGCGCCCGGACGGTCCGCTCCCCGCGCGGCACAGCACTGACAGCTCGCTCCTGGCAGACGGAGGCGCCGCTGCGCATGCTCATGAACAACCTGGACCCCGACGTGGCCGAGCGGCCGGAGGACCTGGTTGTCTACGGCGGCACCGGCCGGGCAGCGCGGAGCTGGGCGGCCTATGACGCCATTGTCCGCACGCTGACCACCCTCCAGGAAGACGAGACGCTGCTGGTCCAGTCGGGCAAACCGATCGGCGTGATGCGGACGCACGAGTGGGCGCCTCGCGTGCTGATCGCCAACTCCAACCTGGTCGGCGACTGGGCGAACTGGCCTGAGTTTCGCCGCCTGGAGCAGCTCGGTCTGACCATGTACGGCCAGATGACAGCCGGCTCCTGGATCTACATCGGCACCCAGGGCATCCTGCAGGGCACCTACGAGACCTTCGCCGCGGTGGCCGCCAAGCGCTTTGGCGGCTCGCTGGCCGGCACGCTGACTGTGACCGGCGGCTGCGGCGGCATGGGGGGCGCCCAGCCGCTGGCCGTGACCCTGAACGGTGGCGTCTGCCTGGTGGTGGATGTCGACGCCAGCCGGCTGCAGCGGCGGGTGAAGCACTGGTACCTGGATGAGCTGACCCACGACCTGGACGACGCGATCTCGCGCTGCCTGGCCGCCAAGCGGGAGCGGTCAGCCCGTTCCATCGGCCTGGTCGGCAACTGCGCCACCGTCCTCCCGGAGCTGTTGCGGCGGGGCATCGCTGTGGACATCGTGACCGACCAGACCTCTGCCCACGATCCACTCGCCTATCTCCCCGAAGGGGTGGCGTTCGAGGAGTGGGAAGAATACCGCAAGCGCGATCCGCAGGCCTTCACCACCCGAGCCCGCGAGTCGATGGCGAAGCACGTGGAGGCGATGGTCGGCTTCCTCGCGTCCGGAGCTGAGGTCTTCGACTACGGCAACTCGATCCGAGCCGAGGCACGCGAGGCCGGCTACGAGCGGGCGTTCGACTTCCCCGGCTTCGTGCCCGCCTACATCCGGCCCCTCTTCTGCGAGGGCAAGGGGCCGTTCCGCTGGGCAGCGCTCTCCGGCGATCCTGACGACATCTTCGCAACCGATGAGGCGGTGCTGAAGCTCTTCCCCGAGAACGACCACCTGCAGCGCTGGCTGCGGGCGGCGCAGGACCGCGTCAGCTTCCAGGGACTGCCGGCGCGGATCTGCTGGCTGGGCTACGGCGAGCGGCATCTGGCCGGCCTGCGCTTCAACGAGATGGTCGCTTCAGGTGAGCTGGTGGCGCCGATAGTGATCGGCCGCGACCATCTCGACTGCGGCTCTGTGGCTTCTCCCTACCGGGAAACCGAGGCCATGGCCGACGGCTCCGACGCCATAGCTGACTGGCCGCTGCTCAACGCCCTGGTCAACACCGCCAGCGGCGCCAGCTGGGTTTCCATCCACCACGGCGGCGGTGTGGGCATCGGCAGGTCGATTCACGCAGGTCAGGTGACAGTGGCCGACGGCACCGAGCTGGCTCGCCAGAAGATCGAGCGGGTGCTGACCAACGACCCGGGCATGGGCGTGATCAGGCATGTCGACGCCGGCTATGAGCTGGCCGACCAGGTGGCGGTTGAGCGGGGCGTGCGGGTGCCCATGCGTGAGGGTTAGGCGGGCGACCGCTGGACCCAGCTCGAGTGGCTGAAGCGGATCGCGCCACGGCGCAGAGCTGGTTCGCCGAGCACGCCCTGCTGCCCCAGGGGCACGCCCGCGACGTGTTGTTCGATGTTGCCGGCGGCCGCTTCACAGCTGTCACTCCCAACGCCTCGCAGGCCGGCGCCGAGCGGCTGCCCGGGATCGCCCTGCCTGGGTTCGCCAACGTCCACAGCCACGCCTTCCAGCGCGCGCTGCGCGGCCGCACTCACGATTCCGGCGGCACCTTCTGGAGCTGGCGGGAGCGGATGTACGCGGTAGCCGAGCGCCTTACGCCCGACAGCTATCTGGAGCTGGCGCGAGCGACGTATGCGGAGATGGCTCTGACCGGCGTCACTGCGGTGGGCGAGTTCCACTACCTGCACCACGCCCCGGGCGGCGTGCCGTACGCCGATCCCAACGCCATGGGCGAGGCGCTGCTGCAGGCGGCGCGCGAGGCCGGCATCCGGATTGCCCTGCTGGACGCGTGCTATCTCGCTGGCGGTCTGACCGGTTCGGGCCACACGCCGCTCGAAGGCGTCCAGCTGCGCTTCGGCGACGGTGACGTTGAGGGCTGGGCCGGCCGTTTCGCGCGCCTTGCCGGCTCCGACACGGCGGTCATCGGAGCGGCCCTGCACTCGGTGCGGGCGGTGCCTGCTGCCTCGATCCGCGCCGCCACTGCAGCCGCGGCCGGCGTGCCGCTGCACGTCCACCTTTCGGAGCAGCCGGCGGAGAACGACGTCTGCCGCGCCTTCTACGGCTGCAGCCCGGCCGCTCTCCTGCAGAACGAAGGAGCTCTGAGCCCGCTAACCACCGCAGTGCACGCGACGCACGTCAGCCAGGATGATGTGGCGCTGCTCGGTGACACCTCAGCGCAGGCTTGCCTTTGCCCCACCACTGAGCGAGACCTGGCCGACGGCATCGGACCCGCGCTGCAGCTTCATGAGGCGGGCGTCAGGCTCTCGCTGGGCAGTGACCAGCACGCGATCATCGACCTGCTGGAGGAGGCGCGGTCGCTGGAGATGGACGAGCGGCTGGGCAGCGGCCGGCGGGGCCGGTTCGCTCCCCGGGAGCTGCTGGCGGCGCTGACGCGGCATGAAGCGCTCGGCTTTCCAGAGGCCGGCCGCCTGGCGGTGGGGGAGCGAGCTGACCTGGTAGCTGTGCGGCTGGACAGTGCGCGCACTGCCGGCAGCGATCCGGCTCAGGTGCTGTTCAGCGCCACCGCGGCGGACGTCGACACTGTGCTGGTCGACGGCCGGCTGATAGTCAAAGAGGGCCGCCACCGGCTGGGCGACATCGGCCGTGCGCTGCAGGCTGCCGTCGAACCGCTCTGGCGGTGAGGCCAAAAACGCACCGTCAAGACGCTTCAGTCAGGACTGTTGAGGTGCTGGGCGAGAAAGGCGGCGCATTCCGCCAGCGCCGACTCGCTCCTGTCCAAGATCGCATGCATGCGGAGGAAGCCGTGGATCATGCCCCGCTGATCGCTGACCTGGATCGGCACGCCCGCCTCCCGCAGCCGCCTCGCGTAAGCGAGCCCCTCGTCGTACAGCACGTCGTACTCGCAGGCCATCACCAGCGCGGGCGCGACGCCGGTCAGTGAGCCCGCTCGGAGCGGGGAAGCGTCGGGCTGGGTGCCCTCAGCACCGTTCAGGTAGTGATCCCAGTACCAGCGCATCGAGTCCCGCGTCAGGCCATAGCCCTCCGCGTTCCTTTCGTACGAGGCCGTCGCGAGGTCCTGGTCCATCACCGGGTAGATGAGCAGCTGCGCCGCGAGAGGCGTGCCGGCGTCTCGGGCCTTCAACGCCAGGACGGCTGCCAGGTTGCCGCCTGCGCTGTCGCCGGCGACTGCCACTTCCGGCGCCTCCTGGGCAGCCCAGCGCAACACTGCCCAACAGTCCTCGACGGCGGCAGGAAAGGGATGCTCCGGCGCCAGCCGGTAGCCGATCGAGACGACGCGCAGGCCGGTCCGGTTGGCGAGGTTGCGGCAGACCCCCTCATGGGTTTGGAGCGAACCGCACACCCAGCCGCCGCCGTGCATCCAGAGCAGGATGGGCGCAGCTCTGTCCGGCTCGGCCTCGTAGATCCGGATCGGGACGCCGCTGACCACTTCATCCCGCACCCGTGCGATCGGCTCCAACTCGCCCCAGTTGACGGCAGTCCCGTCCTCCATCAGCCGCCGCGCCTCGGCCGGCGGGAGCTTGGAGGTGGCCGGGATCCCCAGCTCCGCCTGGCGGCGAAGATACGTGGCGGCCTGGGGATCGAGCGGCATTGCGGCCTCAGTATGAGGGCGGAGAAGGCTGGCTATTCGCTTCCACAATCACACGGCGCCAGCCTGCTTTCTTGGTCCGCCTGTGCGTTGGGTGGACTACTTGTAATCGTGTGAGTGGGAGGTTTCCTTGCTGGCGCCGGGCAGGGCGGCGATCTTGGTCACCAGGAGTGACCAGACGCCGTCCTGAGTCTGAACCTTGCCATCCACCACCAGCACCGGGGCCGACGCTTCCCGGCGGTATTGCTGGTACACCTCAGGCTTGATCGTCAGGTTTACGTGGCCCCGCTCGTCCTCCAGGGTGAAGAAGCGGATCTGATTGGCAGTCGACGGCGCCTGGCGGGTGATTACCAGCCCGCCCACCCTGATCAGGCGTCCCGCCGGCTGCCTCAGCGCTTCGCTTGAGATCAGGACGCCCAGCGCCTGCAGCTGTTCGCGGTGGAACTCGATGAGATGGCGGCCGGTGGAGACATTGGCGATGCGGTACTCCAGTCGAGTGGCCTCCTCTTCGCTCAGGCTGGGCAGTGGGGGAGCGGCGGCGGGCAGGCGCAGCTCGGGCTGCTGTTCGAGCTTGCGGCGCAGGCCCCGGCCGTCCCAGCGCTCCTGCCAGCCCCAGAGCAGAGCGCGGCGGGGAGAGGCTTCGGGCCGCATCACGCCGTGCAGCGCGTCGAAGGCGCCGATCATGACCAGATTGACCACAGCCTTCGGATTGAGAGGAGCGCCGCGCAGCCGCTCCAGGAAGTCGTCGAGGGAGCGGTAGGCGCCGCCGCGCTCCCGCTCCTGGACGATCGCCAGCCGGCCCGGCTCGCCCAGATCCCGCAGGTAGTTGAAGCCGATCCGCAAGCTCGGCGCCTCGCCCGGCTGGACCGGCACCGGCAGGCAGCGCTCGACCGACCGGTTGACGTCCACCGGCAGCACTTTCACGCCATGCCGCTTGGCATCCTCCACCAGCACGCTCGGGTGGTAGAAGCCCATCGGCTGGTTGTTCAGGAGGCCGCAGCAGAACTCGGCCGGGTGGTGCAGCTTGAGCCAGGCCGTCTCATAGGTGGTGCGGGCAAAGGCTGCCGCGTGGGAGCGGCAGAAGCCGTAGACGGCAAAGCCCTGGACGGCGCTGAAGAGCTCATCGGCCACCTCTTTAGGCACGCCGTTGCTAAGGCAGCCGTTGACGAAGTCGCCCTCCAGAGACGACATCTCGACCCGGTTCAAGTGCCGCGTCATGGCGCGGCGGAAGCGGTCGGCGCCGGCCGGTGACATGCCTGCCACCTGCATTGCGATCTCCAGGATCTGCTCCTGGTAGAGGATGACGCCCAGCGTGTCGCGCAGGACCGGCTCCAGCAGCGGGTGCGCGTAGGTGACAGCTTCCCGGCCCTGCTTGCGCCGGATGTAGGGGTGGACGGCGTTGCCCTGGATCGGTCCCGGCCGGATGATCGCCACCTCGACCACCAGATCGTTGAACGCGTTCGGCTTGATGCGGGGCAGCGTCATCATCTGCGCCCGTGACTCGATCTGGAAGACGCCGATGGTGTCGGCCTGGCTGCACATCTCATAGACCTCGGCATCGTTGAGTGGCAGCTCGTCCAGATCCGGCCGGCGCCCAGTCGAACGCTCGATCAGCTGCAGTGTCTCGGCGACCACCGAGAGCGTGCGCAGGCCCAGCATGTCGATCTTGATCAGACCCAGATCCTCGATGTCGTTCTTGTCGAACTGGACCACCACCCGGCCCGGCATGGTGGCCGGCTCGACCGGCACGATGTCCACCAGCGGCTCGCCGGTGACCAGCATGCCGCCCACATGGATGGAGAGGTGGCGGGGGAAGCCCTGTACCTCCTGGACCAGGCGCCGGAAGTGCTGCCAGAGAGAAGAATCGAACCGCTCGGGCGGGGCGCCGGCCGTCTCGATCACGGTGTCCACGTTCTCCTCGAACCAGCGGTCGACGCCCTTGGCCAGGCGGTCGATGAGGTCGATCGGAAACCCGAGCGCCTTGCCCACCTGGCGGATCGCCATGCGAGGCCGGAAGGTGACTACGTTGCAGACCATCCCGGTCCGATCCCAGCCGTACTTGTCGTAGACGTATTGGATCACCTGCTCGCGGTGCTCGGTGGAAAAGTCGATGTCGATGTCGGGGGCGCTTGTCATCTCCTCGTGCAGGAAGCGCTCGAAGAGCAGGTTGTGCTCGATCGGATCGACCCGGGTGATGCCGAGCACGTAGGCGATGATCGAGTCAGCGGCCGAGCCTCGGCCCTGGCCGGGCACGCCGTGCTCTTTGCCAAACCGCATCAGGTCCCAGTTGATGAGGAAGAACTCGGCCAGACCCGTCTTCTCGATGACCTCCAGCTCGCGCTGCAGCCGGCGCGCCACGGCCGGCGTGATGGGGTGATAGCGCCGGCGGGCGCCCTGTTGGGCGAGTTGGTAGAGGTAACTGAAGGGCGTCTCTCCGGGTGGCACGGGATAGCCGGGGAAGCGAACCCGGCGGAAGTCCAGGTCGACCCTGCACTCCTGGGCCACGTCCCAGGTCGCGGCCAGCGCTTCCTCCTGGCCCTTGAATAGCTGCCTCAGATCGGCACCGCTTTTCAGGACTCGCTCTGAGTTGGGCGGCAGGAGGTGGCGGGCGGTCTCCAGCGTGGCGCGATGGCGAATGGCGGTGAGCACGTCGTGGAGTGGCCGGCGGGAGCGATCGTGGTAGCGGACGTCGTTGGTGGCGAGGACCGGCGCCCGGCAGCGGCGGGCAAGCTCCGCCCGGCCGGCCAGGAGCCAGTCGTCCTCCGGGCGCAGGTGATGCTGCAGCTCGACGAAGACCTGGTCTCTACCCAGCGCCTCCTGGAGCTCTCGGAGCCGCGCCTCCTCGTCGGTGGCGGTGAGGATGAAGAGGTCTCGGCAAAGCCCGCTCAGGGCGGCCAGTGTGGTGCGGGCCTCACCCTTGGGCTGATCTTTGTGGGCCAGGCTCAGAAGGCGGCAGAGGTTGGAGTAGCCGGCGAAAGTGCGCGCCAGCAGGGTGAGGTCCTGGCCGTCCACTTCCAGGCAGGCGCCGATGATCGGCCGCACGCCGACCTGCCGGCAGGCGTTGAGGAAGCGGACGGCGCCGTAGACGCCGCCGGTGTCGGTCAGCGCCAGGGCCGGCATCTCCAGCTCGGCGGCGCACCGGGCCAGCTCAGGGGGGTGGGAGCCGCCGTCCAGGAAGGAGAAGTTGGAGTGGCAGTGCAGCTCGACGTAGGGGTTCATGGGGGCGGTCGGTGGCTTCGGCGAAGCTTAAGTTGCTGGCGTACGGCAGAATCTTCACAACCACTGTTGCCAACGTCTACGTCGCCTGAATATGATCGTTGAACCCCCCGGGTGGGGGGTTGGGGCGGTGGGTAGCTAACCGGTGATTTGGAGTGGGATTGGTGCAAGCTGAGGGTCAGCCGCTTCCAGCGCTCAGTCATAGACACGTTCCACGAACCAGCGGCCGGCTTCCAGGTCGCGGTAGATCTCACAGAGCAGCTGGCCGCCCAGGAGCACTTTCCAGTACTCCCGGGAGACGGGGCGGCTCCACCAGTCCAGCTCCGCCAGCCAGCGCTGGACCGGCTCCACCTCGCCGATCAGCGGTTCGGCCTGCAGCCAGCGTGGGCAGCCGGCGGCGTCGGTGCGCACCTCCAGCTCACGCGGGGGATCGACCAGGAACGTCACCTGGGCACCAGGGAGAAGCGCTGGGCGACCAGCGGCGAGGCGAGAAGCGCCGGCTGCACCCTGAGCGTCATCTCGTCGCCGTAGCGCTCCTGCAGGCGCTCCAGTGCCGCCTCCACCTCCTCCGCCGAGCGATCTCCGCCCAACCAGAGATGCAGCTGGCGGCGGCCGGCGCCCTCCAGCTCCGGCACCTCCAGCGCCAGCTCGACAGCGCCCTGCGGCCCCGTCAGCTGCAGCTCTCTGATCCAGGCCCCGGCCAACCCGAACAGCTCCGCCGCGCTGGACAGCGGATGTCTCACCAAAGACTCCCGGAGGAGCGGCTCGGCGATCCCCTCCAGATTCACCCGCAGGCGCAGCCGCTTGGCCCCTGCTCCCCGCCAGCCCAGCTCCTGGGCGAGATCTGCGGCCAGCGTCCGAGCGATGAAGAGCAGCGCCTCGCGATCCTCGACAGGCGGCTCCAGCTGGCGGTGCGCGCTCATGACGCCGGCCGGCCGCCAGGGCTTGAGCGGCAGCGGCTCCTCGCCTCGGGCCAGCAGCACAGCCGTCCGTCCGGCCTTGCCCAGCTGGCTCTCCAGCCGGCGCGGGCCGATCGCCGCCAGTTGGCCCAAAGTGCGCAGCCCCAGCAGCTCCAGGCGTTCAAACTGCTCAGGCTCCAGATCCAGCTCTCGGCTGGGGAGCGGAGCCAGGAAGGCGGCAGCGTTCTCAACCCTCAGCACCCGTCCGGGCGCCGCCCGAGCTGCAGCCAGGGCAGCGCTGAAGGGACCGGGCGCCAGCCCCAGCCGCGGATTCCAGCCGGTGACCGCCTCCAGCCGCCGGCGCGCCTCGGCGATGGCCTGACCGAGCTTGGGCACGCCGTCCAGATCCAACCAGACCCGGCCGTCACGGCGCACCTGGACCACGGGAGCCAGGTCGTAGAGGGCGCTGGCCAGCCGGTTGGCCAGCCTCGCGGTCGCCTCAGGTTGCGGCTTGACGAAGGTGGCGGCGGGACAGAGCGCCTCGGCCTGAGCCGGCGTCAGGCCGGGCTGCACACCAGCGCTCCGCGCCTCCGGCGAACAGGCTTGAACCGGCTCCCCGGCCTGGCTGACGATCACCGGCCGGCCGCGCAGAGCAGGATGCAGCGCCAGCTCTAGATCAGGGACTAGACAGCAGCAAACCGCCATGCCGGCAGCTCCCTCACGTTCGTCTCCTCAGCCTGAGTCTCCCGTACTGCGTGGGCCTGGAAGAGCCGCGCCCCCAGTGCGTAACGCAGTTCCAGCTCAGCCTCTCCGCCCGGCGCTGCCAGCTTGTTCTTCCGGCAGCCGAGCAGGGTGCGCAGGCCCACCGGCAGGCCCCGCTCCCAGATCCAGTCAGTCCGCTGCAAGCTCAGGCTCAAGCTGGAGGCGAAGGCCAGCCCCTGCGGCGCGGGCTCTCCAGTCACCGCCAACACTGCAGAGCCGGAGCGAGCGGCGGCGGATTCGAGCGGTGCCAGGGCCGGCTCAGGCAGGGAATCGAGCACCAACAGGCAGCCGGCCCCGGCCCGGGCCAGGGAGACCGCCGCCTCGCCGGCGGCTGTTGCGTTCGGTGGCCTGACCAAGGTCAGGTTGCGCAGGTCCGCGCCGAGCGAAGCAAAAGTCCAGGGATCGAAGCTCCGCTGGGGGTCCAGCACCACCACCTGGGCGAACTCCCGCGTGGCTCGGGCCAGCAGGGCCAGTCCCAAGGTCAGCTTGCCGGAGCCCGACCGGCCGGAGAGGAGCCCGATCCGGCCTCGTGGCCAGCCTCCGATGCCGCTCAGCCGGTCGACCGCCGGAATGCCTGTCGGCCAGGGCTCGGCCGCCGGCAGCCGCGTGGCCCTGACCAGGGACTGGTCGCCGAAGCGGACATGGATCGCATCGATGGCTCGCTGGAGTTCGCTCTGCATCTTCTTTTGGGAGGAGATGCCCCCGGCGAGGACGTGGGAAGAAGAGGAGGCCAGCCCAGCTTAGCGAACAAACGTTCGAGGGTCAAGCCGGAGGTTTGAGGCAGCCGCCTGGTTAGGCTGAGCGCAGCTGTGAAGGACAGGCACACCTTGAGCGGTGACTGAATGGCGGCAGCCGCGCCGACCATCCTGGCCACGTCCGGTGGCTTCAATCCCGGCCGCCGGCGCCCGATCGAGCCTGGGCCGCTGATCGACTTCGCCTTCGAGCTGGCCGGCCGACCCCAGCGGCCGCGCTTCTGCTATCTCGGCACCGCCTCGGGCGACAACCCGGTCCAGCAGGCCTGGGTGTACGGGGCCTTCGTGGGATCGGAGGTGCAGGTCTCGCACCTGGCGCTGTTCACCATGCCGAACGTGGTCGACATCCGCGCTCACCTGCTCGCCCAGGACGTCATCTGGGTAGGCGGCGGCAGCGTGGCAGGACTGCTGGCCATGTGGCGGCTGCACGGCCTGGAGCCGATCTTGCGGGAATGCTGGGAGGCGGGCGTGGTGCTGGGCGGGGTCTCGGCCGGCTCCATCTGCTGGCACGTGGGCGGCACCACCGACTCCTTCGAACCGGACCTGCGCCCGATCGACAACGGGCTGGCCTTCCTGCCCTTCGCCAATGGCGTGCACCACGACGCCGAGCCGCAGCGTCGGCCTCTCTTCCAGCGGCTCATCGCCGAAGGTGTTCTTCCCGATGGCTACGCGACCGATGACGGCGCCGGGCTGCACTACCGGGCCCAGGAGCTGGTCGAAGCGGTCAGCGACCGCTACGGGGCCTTCGCCTACAGCGTCGAACGCACTGGCACCACCGGCGCAGAAGAGCGCCGGCTAAAGACCCGGGTCCTGGCCGACTGAGGATTGGCGACTGCCCCGAATCCGGTGACCGCGGATCTATGCTGTCTACGAGTACTCCTCGCTGACCGTCCTCGATCATCGTTCGGCCGATGACATCCTCGGCTATGACGAGCATGGCTTGCCGGCATGAGCGCTGTGGTGGTGGACGCCTCAGCCCTGGTCGCCATACTCCGCCGGGAGTCCAACTACCTTTGGCTCTTGGACCAGCTCAAGCGAGCGTCTCCTCGTTTGATGGCGGCTCCGAACGCTCTCGAGCTGGGCATCGTGCTGGAAGCCCGTTCCGGTCCGCCGGGGACGGGGATCTCGCAGCGCGCGTTGCGTGACGCGCAGATCCAGGTTGAGCCGTTCGATGCAGATCTGGCTGAGCGAGCGCTGATCGCCTGGCGACGCTTCGGCAAGGGACGCCATCCCGCTGCCCTGACCTTTGGCGACTGCTGTACCTATGCGCTGGCGGAGCTGACAGGCCATCCGATCCTGCACCTGGGTGATGATTTCACGCGCACCGACCTGCAAACGCTGCAACCGCCACCCCCTTAGCCGGCCGGCGGAGCGGGCCCGGCTTTACGATTGCTGAGCAGATGATCAGGGTGGAGGCCTCGCCGACGGCTGCGGGCTGGGACTGCGCGGTCGCGATCTCGGAGGGCGAGAACGTGAGCCGCCACAACGTTCGGGTGAGCAAGGAGGACCTCCAGCGCTGGGGCCGGCCGGGCGACGCTCCCGAGCACCTGGTCAGGCAGGCTTTCGACTTCCTGCTGAAGCACGAGCGCGCGGATCAAATCAAGCTCAGCTTCGAACTGGCTGAGATCAATCAGTACTTTCCCGAGTTCGAGCGGGAGTTCGCCAACCGGTGAAGTGCCCTGTGCAGTGCTTCGAATGCGGCACCTTCAGCATGGAGCTGGACCTGAGCCAGGATCACCAGCACATCGCCTGCGAGCGCTGCGAGCGGATCTGGTGCGCCATCTGCCTGGGCCGCGTCGAGTTCACAGTTTCGAAGGAGTGGCTGAAGCAGCAGCGAGTGGCGCATCTCAACTGACGTGCAAGGGGAGGCAGGCCTCCTTTGACGCCGCCGCTGGTCTTCTGGTGACTTCGCTCGGGGCGCGACCGGCCATCCCTACCATGGGCAGGATGACTGCCTCTGGCCTGAGAGAGCTTCCCATGGTGCCGGCAGCGGGTCATCGCACTTTCCGGACCATGTGTCCCATGAACTGCCATCCCACGTACTGCGGGATGGTGGTGGAGATCGAGAACGACAGAGTCCTCTCGATCAAGGGTGACCTGGAGAACCCTGACAGCCGCGGCTTCCTCTGCCTGCGCGGGCGGGCGGCGGTCGAGATCGTCGACAACCCAAAGCGGCTACTCAGGCCGCTCATGCGCGACCGCCGCGAGCCGGGTGCCTGGTACGAAGCCAGCTGGGAGGCAGCGCTCGATCGGATAGCTGACGGCGTGCGCCAGGCGACCCCCGCCAAGACCTCAGTCTGGTCGGGCCACGGCGTCTACGCCAACGGGTATGGCGGTCCCCTCTGCACGCGCTTCGCCCACATGCTGGGCGCGCAGGCCTGGGTTCCCGCCATCGTCTGCTGGGGGCTGGGCGGCTTCGGCTTCTCGCTGACAGGGGTGACCGAGGTCAACTCCATGGAGGACCTGGCCCGCAACTCCGACCTCGTCCTGCTCTGGGGCGCCAACTTCGCCAGTCAGGCAAACACTGCGCCGCGCGTGCTGGCCGCTCGAAAGCGTGGCGCCACAGTGATCGCCATCGACGTTCGGCGAACAGATACCTTCAAGCACGCTGATCACGGCTTCGTCCTGAGACCCGGCTCCGATGCGGCCCTGGCGCTGGCCCTGATGCAGGTGATCATCGGCGAGGGCCGGCACGACGCTGCTTTTGTGGCTGAGCACACAGTCGGGTTCGAGGAGCTGGCGGCTCACGTGCGCCAGTACACGCCCGAATGGGCGGCGGCGGAGACCGGGCTGGCGGCGACTGACATAGTCGAGCTGGCGCGTCTCTATGCGGCGAGCAAGCGCTCGGTCATAGTGGCCGGCGGCAGCTCCATGCACAAGAGCGGCAACAGCTGGCACGCGGCCCGCGCCATCGCCTGCCTGCCGGCGCTGACCGGCAGCCTCGGCCGGCCAGGCGCCGGGATGGGACCAAGACACTCCGCCCTCTCCCACGGCATGGGACGGAGCTCGATCGTGCCGCCGGATCGCAAGTCGCCCGAGGACTCGATGGTCAGCGAGATGAGCACCATCCTGGAGCAGCTGGAGGCGGCCCGGATCGAGGCGCTGCTGATGTTCGGCTCGAACCTGGCCAGCGACTTCACCGACGGCAACCGGATAGCGGCCTCGCTACGGCGGATGCCGCTGGTCGTCGGCTTCGACCTCTTCCTCAACGACACCCTCCGCGAGTTCGCCGATGTGGTGCTGCCGGGCACCTCCTGGCTGGAGGACACCGGCTTCAAGCTCACCAACACCCATGGCTACCTCATGGACCAGGGCCTGAACCGGCGGGGTGAAGCGCGTCCGCTCAGTTGGGTGCTGAGCGCACTGGCCGGCCGCTTGGGAATGGAGGGCTTCTTTCCCTGGCGATCGCCAGCCGAGCTGGTCGACGCCTTGTTCGACCACGACGCCACCCGGCACGCCAAGGTCGACGAGCTGCGCACGGCTGAGCCCCACATCGAGCTGGCGGTCGGGCACGTCGGCCATGCTGACCTCCGCTTCCCAACGCCGAGCGGGAAGGTGGAGTTCGTCACCGGCCGGGCCGAGGAGCTGGGCGTGCCGCGGGTGCCGGTGTACGAGCCGGCGCCCGAGAACCATCTTCGAGCTCCCCAGGCCAGCCGCTATCCGCTCGTCTTGACGCACGGCCGGACCTTCACACACTTTCATGGCTTCTACGACCACGGCCGAGCGCTGCCCTCGTTGGCGCAAGCGGATCCCTGCCCCCGGCTCTGGCTCAACCCGGCAGATGCCGAGCAGCGCAGCGTGGCTGACGGCGGGCCCATCCGCCTCTACAACGATCGGGGCGAGATGAAGGCCTGGGCGGAGGTCACCGATCGGGTGCCGCCCGGGGTGACCTGGATCCACGACGGTTGGGCGGAGCTAAACCGCCTGACCAGCGGCGCCCGCCTGGTCAGTGATGAGGCGGCGCGCGCCTTTCCCGCCGGCGCCGCATCCTACGAAGCACGGATCCAGGTGGAAGCGCGCTAGAGCAGGCTCAACCCGCGCTCAGCGCGGATCGGCGACGGACAGCCCCAAGGCGGCGGCCGCGCTGCGCATCCTCTCGTCGTAGGTGACGATTACGCCGAGATCGCCTCCGAGAGAGATTGCAGCAGCCAGGTGAATCGCATCCAGGGAACGTAGGCCCGGGGCTGCCAGGGCGCCGGCTTCGCGAAACAGGGCTCGGCTGATTTCCAGCACGGGCAGCGCCAGCAAACGCCGCTCGACATGGGCCCTGCGCACAGGCCCGTGGCGTTGAGCAGCCAGCAGAGCCTCAGTCCAGATGAGCGCGGCCGACACGAGCTGCGGCCATCCGCTCAGATAGTTTTCCAATGCAACCGTTTCTGGTTCGGGCCAGCACAGCTTGAGAAACGCTGACGTGTCGAGGTAGGCGTACTTATCGCTCGTCGGCACGCAGCTGGGCCAAGGTTACTGAGCCCAGCTGTTCGCCGGGCTGCAAAGGCGGCGGCGGACCCAGGTTGAGCAGATCCTCGGCACCCTCCGGCACCAGCAGCCGGCCTTCGGCGACCAATTGCTGACTCCGTGATGGCCAAGCCTTGACGATTCTGGCGATCGGTCGACCGTGGTCGGTGACTTCAACAGTCTCGCCGCGCTGCACTTGGCGCAGGGTCTGGCTCAAACCGTTCTTGAGGTCACGGATACCGATGCGAAGCATGGCTACATGGTAGCCACATCCTCGGGGATTCCGCCGTCCGGCCGCTCACCTGATGCCGCGCTCGGCATACGGCTCGCGATGCAGGATCCGTGCGTACCCGAGCCGCTCCAGGTCGATCGTCCGGTACGACCCGTGGAGGATGAGCTCCGCCAGCGCGCGGCCCACCCCCGGCGCGTGCATCAGGCCGTGACCCGAGAAGCCGCACGCCAGGTAGTAGTTGTCGAGTCGGCCCGGCCGATTGCCGATGACGGCGTTGCCGTCGAGGCGGTTCTGGTCGTACAGTCCGCTGCTGGTGGCGTGGAGCCGCAGCCGGTCGAGGCCTGGGCAGCGGTGCACAAGCGCCGGCCACACCGCCCGCTCGAAGTAGCCAGGGTCGGCTGCGGTGTCGAACCCGCCTGGCGCGTCAAAGTCGACCAGGCTGACCGACAGCCCCGACCCCTCGGGGTGGATCGCCAACCCACGCCCATCCTTCACGAACGGCAGCGCCGCGAATCCTGGCAGTACGTCGGGCGGAAGGTCGACTGTGTGCTCAAGCCGGAGCATCGGCTCGACCGGCACCGGCATGCCGGCGGCGGCAGCCAGCGCCGGAGCCCAGCAACCGGCCGCGTTGACCACGGCGTCCGCCCGCAAACTGTGCCCGGAGGCCAGGTCGACCCCCCGGACCGCATTCGCCGCCACCTCGACTCCGACTGCCCGCTCCTCGAGGAAACGCGAGCCCAGGTGTCGCGCCTTGGCCCGCAGGCCCTGGAGGAATGCGTGCGGATCCAGCCACCCGTCATCCGGTGAGAGCACGCCGCCGCCCAGGTCGGCGGAATCGATCGCCCGGTACCGTTCCTCGAGCGCCGGTGGGTCCAGCCACTCCGCGAGAACCCCGTGTTGCCGCTGCACGAGGAGGTTGGCCGCGAGGGTCTCGGCGTGGTCGGGCGTGGCGATGAAGAGGTAGCCGCGGCGCTGCCAGTGAAGGTCAGGCGGCGGCTGCCCATCGATCGCTGCCATCTCGGGCCAGGCCTGGATCACCTCCAGCGTGTACTGCGACAGGGCGATGTTCTCCGGCCGGGAGAAGAGCTG
The DNA here is from genome assembly GCF_050999135.1 of Candidatus Dormiibacter sp. Classification (NCBI taxonomy): domain Bacteria; kingdom Bacillati; phylum Candidatus Dormiibacterota; class Candidatus Dormibacteria; order Candidatus Dormibacterales; family Candidatus Dormibacteraceae; genus Candidatus Dormiibacter; species Candidatus Dormiibacter sp. Next base: position 38,431 of record NZ_JBPCPN010000002.1, read on the forward strand.
GCGCACACCGCCCGAGGCCCGCGCGGTAGCGGCCTCGGCGTACGTCGGATCGGGTTCCAGCACGACCACCTCGAGGGCCGAATCCGCCAGCTTCAGGTGAAGCGCCGTAGCACAGCCGACGATGCCGCCGCCGATGATCACGACATCGCTCATCTGCCCGCTTCCGCTCCCCGGCAAGTGTGGGCGAGGTGATCGCGCCTGGCCGCGGAAGCGCGGTCGTGATCAGGGGCCTCGATCCGCTCCCGGATCACTTGATAGTCATAGGCGGACGTATCTCGGGGCTCCTTGAGCGCTGCAGTCACAATTCCGGTGCCGCAGTCCAGCCGAATCACTCAACGGAGCCGGCCCAGCGCCTCGTCCACTCCGATCTCGCCCCGGGCCAGCCGCTCCAGCAGGTCCAAGCCCGGCGCGGGCTGCGGAGGCCCGGCCAAGCCCAACCGCTGGAGCAGGCCGTCGAAGCGAGCCCGGGCCGTGGGATAGCTGACGCCCAGGTGGCGCTCCAGATCCTTCATGTTTCCGCGGGAAGCGAGGAAGACTCTGAGCACTTCGCGATCTTCCGTACCGAGCGAGCAGAACTCGCAGGCGGCGAAGTCACCGGAGATCTCGGTCTCGCACGTCGGACAGCTGAGCCGCGTCAAAGCCAGGCGCTCAGCGCAGACGGGACAATCCCGCGGCGCTGAGCGCGGCGGCTGGCGCTGGTTCTTCACGAACCTGCGCTGATCTTCACATTGCCCATAGTGGCTTCGACGTCGAGGGTCGCCGCGCCGGCGCCTATCTTCCAGCCCTCGGCCGCCGAGTAGGTGCCGCCTTCGACCTGCAGGCGGGCCAGGTTGCTCTTGCCGGCGATGCGAACGCTGGATTCTGGTTCGAGGTGCATCCGCACGCTGCCCGCCTCACAGCGGATCTTCGAGCGGCCGGAAGTGAGCCGGCCGGAGAGACTCAACGAGCCCGCCTGCACGTCGACCTCCAGAGGTCCACGAAAGCCGCTGATCCGGGCAGCCCCGGCCTGGACCGTGGCCTTGATCGGGCCCTCCATGCCTGACACCTTCACGGTTCCGGCCTGCGCCTCCAATTCCAAGGCCAGCTGCGGGTTGACCCGGACCTCGAGAGCGCGAGCCTCAGGCCGACCGATCCGCACCTGCTTACGTCCAGCCCAGATGAAGGCAAACTCGCCCGACTCGTCGTCGCCCTCGATGACGAGGGTGCCGTGGTCGCGGCTGAAGGAGTGAGGGCCTGTCGCCAGCACCTCTCTAACCGCGGGATCACCAACCACCTTGATCGAACCCAGGGCGCGAGAGATGCGCACCCGCTGAATTGGTTCGCCCGGAGGTGGTGCGGTCGCCAGCCCGATGCTGCTGGCCGGTTCCTCGGACAGCAACCCAGCCGCCTCATCGGGGCTCAGCTCGCCGCTGGCAACGCGTTCAAGGATGGACCGCTTGTCATCATTCATATCGATAAGTGTAAAAGCCGATTGCCAAATTGGCAAGTCCGAATAACAATGTGAGAGAACCCTGACAATGGCGGGGTGTTCCGAGTCGGACTCATCGCTGACAGCCACTGCCCTGAATACCTGGCGGCCCTGCCCCTGCCCGCGCTCCAGCGAAGGCTGCAGGGCGTGGAGCTCCTTCTCCACTGTGGGGACGTGGCCGGCCCGGGCGGGGACGCAACCCTGGCGACGCTGGCCCGGATCGCGCCGGTGCTGGCTGTTCGAGGCGACCATGACGCCGCCCTGCCAGAACTGCCGCTACGCCGGGTGATCGAGGTGGCTGGTTGGCGGATCGGAATGCTGCACGGTAACCGCAGCCGTCTGCTGGAGGAGCCCCTCACCTTTCTCATGACTGTTGGACTGGGCGTGGTCGGACCGCCACGCTGGGGGCTCGCGGACTGGCTGCGCGGGCAGCTGCCGGATGTTGACGTGATTGTCTACGGCCACACACATCAGGCCCGCGTCGAGGAGTGGGGTGGCGCGCTGCTCGTGAATCCGGGCGCTCTCTACCAGGTCACGCCCCGCGAGGCGCGCCGCCGCCTCGGGCGCCGACCCGACTGGTTCGAGTGGTCCTGGCTGCAGGTCATGCGACACCGCCGCGACCAAGCGGTGCCCACCGTGGCCATCCTCGAGTTGGGCCAAAACCTCCGGGTGAGCGTCCTGCCCCTCGTGTAGCCGTCGCCCGCGCGGGGAAAAACTGTACACAGCAATGACCAACGTGAAGGACTACTACGAGATCCTGGGCGTCTCCCGCCAGGCCAGCGAGAAGGAGATCAAGTCGGCCTTCCGCAAGCTGGCCCGCAAGTACCACCCGGACGTGAACAAGGGCGATGCCGCCGCCGAGCGCAGCTTCAAGGAGGTGAGCGAAGCCCAGGACGTGCTCTCCGATCCCGAGAAGCGGAAGCTCTACGACCGCTACGGGGCTGACTGGCAGGCAGCCCGGGCGGCGGGGGCGAACGGGTCTGAACCTGCTTACAGCGCCTCGGCAGGTCCCCGGACGGCCTATCAGGAGATCGACCCTGAGGAGTTCGAGCGAATCTTCGGTGCGGGCACCGCCGGCCGCGGTGGTGCTGCGGGCTTCGGAGACATCTTTGGCAACCTCTTCCGCGGCGGAGCCAGAGGGCGTCCCCAGGCCGGAGAGAGCGTCGAGCTGGACGCCGAGGGCGAGCTGGAGGTCAGCCTTCGCGAGGTGGCTGCCGGGACCAGCCGCCAGGTGGAGCTGCCTGGAGGGCGCCGCGTCGAGCTGAAGATCCCGGCCGGAGTCGAGGACGGCACAGTGCTGCGGGCGCCCGGTCTACGCGCGCGGGTCAAGGTCATGCCGGACCCGAAGTTCAGCCGCTCCGGCAAGGATGTCAGCGTTGAGGTCGAGGTGCCACTGCGGACGGCACTGCTCGGCGGCGAGGTCATTGTGCCGACGCTGAAGGGAAGGGTGGGTCTCAAGGTGCCTGCCGAGACGCAGAACAGCAAGCGGCTGCGGATTCGTGGTCAGGGGTTGCCCGACGCCCGCGGTGGCCAGCCGGGAGACCTCTATGCCACGGTCTCCGTCCGCCTCCCGCTGCCGCTGGACGAGAGAACTAAAGCCTGGGCGACTGAGCTGCCGGGCTGAGCCTCAGGACACCAACCGGCGGTCCAGCGGCTTGTCCGGTTGACTGCTGACGGCAACATGTCTGCCGGTTCGCTGCCAGCCCACAAGGGGGGAGCCGGCCGGCTCGGGATCACCGGACCTTTGGCACTTACCTGGAGGGCTTTGGCGGGGGAGGCCTGCCTCCCCTGCGGTTAAGCTGCACAGGCTTGGAAAACCGCCGTCTGCTCCTCCCGCTGGTCTCCGTGTCCGGCATGTCGTCCCTGGCCATCGAGTTCGGTGCCTCGCGCCTGCTGGCTCCCTACTTCGGGACGAGCCTCTACGTCTGGGGGGTGCTGATCGGTCTGGTGCTCGTCTATCTCAGCGCTGGTTATGTGCTGGGCGGCCGGCTGGCCGACCGCTGGCCCCGCCACGACCTGCTCTTCCAGATCACCGCCTGGGCTGGGCTCTGGATAGGCCTCATCCCGCTCCTCGCCTACCCCATCCTGCTCGAGTCCCAGCAGGGCTTTGCCCAGCTCTCGGCAGGCCTGGTGCTCGGCACGCTCCTGGCGGTGGTCCTGCTCTTCGCGGTGCCGGTGATCCTGCTCGGCTGCGTCTCTCCCTTCGCCATCCGGCTCCTGCTGCGCGACGTAGCCACCGGCGGCAACACCGCCGGCGCCGTCTATGCGCTCAGCACGGGGGGGAGCATCCTGGGCACCTTCCTACCGGTGTTCTGGCTCATCCCCACCTACGGCACCCGGCCCACTCTCATCATCTTCAGCGTCGCCCTGCTCGCCCTCTCAGTCCTCGGTCTCTGGCCGGTGCCCCGGCGGCGGCTCTACGCCGTGATGCTGCTCATCGTGATCGCGGGGGGAGTCCTCCTGCCCCGCGGCATCAAGCCGCCGGAGTACGGGCGTCTCCTCTACGAGACAGACTCCGCCTACAACTACATCCAGGTGGTGCAGGACGGACCCAAGACCGAGCTGATCCTGAACGAGGGCCTGGCGGTGCACTCCATCTACAACCCGCAGTCGCTCACCACCGGCGGTCCCTGGGACTACTTCCTGCTCGGGTCCTACTTTCGCCCAGCGCAGACGAAGGAGCCCAGGCCGAAGCGGATAGCCCTTCTCGGCCTCGCCGGCGGCACAGCGGCCCGCCAGTACGACGCCGCCTTCGGCCCCTCCCTCCAGATGACGGGCGTGGAGATCGACCCGGCCATCTTGCAGGTTGCCCGCAAATACTTCGACCTGCACGAGCCGAATCTGGATGTGCAGGTTCAGGATGCGCGCTACTGGCTGGCGACGCAGCCGCCCGAATCGAAGTTCGACATCATAGTCATGGATGCTTACCGTCAGCCGTACATCCCCTTCCACCTGACGACCAAGGAGTTCTTCAGCCTGGCGAGGCAGCATCTGGCGCCGGGTGGCGTCGCCATAGTGAACGCCGGCCGCACGCAGTCGGACTACGGCCTGGTGGACGCCCTCGCCAGCACCATGGCAGCGGTCTACCCGAGCACCTATCTGGTCGACGTGCCGGCCTTCACCAACACCATCATCTACGGCTCCACCGACAGCATCAGCGAGGCTGACGTGCGCCACAACCTCCAGCTGGCTCAGGAACCGCTGGTGCAGGAGGTGGCAGCCAGTGCCCTCAAGGAAGGGAATCTGCGAGCCTCGCCCTACCACGGCCAGGTCTTCACCGACGACCTGGCTCCGGTCGAGCGGCTGATCGACCAGATCATCCTCGGCTACGCCAGCGGCAAGAGGTGAGGCTCCGCTCCTCGCTGCTGCTGCTGGGTCTCTTCTTGCTGGTCGCCTGCACCGGCGGCGGTACCTCCTCGCAGCCCAGCGGCAGCCCCCACGCCAGCCCCAGCCCCACTCAGACGTCAGCACCCACTGTCCGGCCGAGCGCAACGCCCTCGCCGGCGCTCAAGGACCCGGGCCCGCTGAACCTGCGCTGGGAGCAGGTGGCGGGCGGCCTGGTGGCGCCCTGGGAGTTGGTCTTCTTGCCCGATGGACGGGCGCTCATAAGTGATCGGCCGGGCCGCATCCGGCTGCTGGACAGCTCGGGTCTGAAGAGCGACCCGCTGCTCAGCTTGAGGGTTTCAGCGGTGGGCGAGAGCGGTCTGCTCGGGATGGCCCTGCATCCGCACTATCCGAGCTCGCCCTACCTCTACGTTTACTACACGTACCGGAGCGATCAGGGTCCTACCAACAAGGTGGTTCGCTTCACCGTGCAGGACTCCGGCGGCGGGGGCCTGACGCTGAGCGGAGAACAGGTCATCCTGGATGGGATCGCCGGCGACGGCGGCTGCTGCCACTTCGGCGGCCGGGTCAAGTTCGGTCCGGACGGGTACCTCTACGTGACGACTGGTGAGGCCTACCACCCGCAGCGTTCACCGGACCTGAAGTCGCTGAACGGCAAGATCCTGCGCATCACAGACGCAGGCCAATCGCCGGCCGATAACCCCATCCCTGGCAGCCCCGTCTACGCCTCCGGTTTCCGCAATCCCCAGGGCCTCGCCTGGGATTCCGGGCAGCGTCTCTACGTCTCCGACAACGGCCCCACTGGCGAGTTCGGCTTCTGCTGCCACGATGAGGTGAACCTCATCCAGCCCGGCGGCTACTACGGTTGGCCTGCCTACGCCGGCAACACCAGCACCGGCCAGGCCGGCGGCAGCAACCCCATTCCGCCGATTTTGGAGAGCGGCCCCGATGTGGCCTGGGCGCCCTCAGGCGCCACCTTCTACACGCCCAGCGCCGATGAGCGACCCACCCTGCTCGTCGCCACGCTCAAGGGCACCGCGCTGCGCCGTGTCTTCCTGGATCCGGCTCAGCCTGACAAAGTGCTCAAGACCGAAACGCTGCTGAGCGACCACGGCCGTCTCAGGGACGCCGTCGCCAATCCCGCCGACCACTGCCTCTATGTTTTGACCAGCAACCGGGACAACCGCGGCAGCCCCCAAGCCGGTGACGACCAGGTGCTGAAGGGCTGCCCCGTCTGACCTGTCTAACCCAGTGTGCGCTCGGCCGGGAGGCAGAGCAGGCGAACCTGCCCGCGCGCCACCAGGCGGCCTTCCTCATCCTTGAGCTCGACAGCCCAGACCTGGGTGGTGCGACCGCGGGTGACCGGGATCGCACGCGCGCTGAGAGTGCCCTCTGAGACGGCTCGGATGAAGCTCGTGTGATTATCCAACCCCACCACCCGCTGGCCCCGGGGGTGAGCGACGGCCGCCGCGCCGACCGAGGCCAACGTCTCCACCACGCCACAGTGCACGCCGCCATGGACGATGCCGTAGCCCTGATGGTGCTTGGCGCTCAGATCCAGCCGGGCAGTGACCTCGTCCGGGCCCGCTGACAGGATCTGAAGGCCCATCTCACTAACCCAACCGCTCGCTTCGATGTGGGCGCGTAGTTCAGGGTCGAGCATCGCTGCAACATAGAGGAAGGCCGGGTCTCTTATGAGACCCGGCCTTCTCAACTAGCACACGCTCGCGGAGCTTCCCACCTCCGACTCTGGGAGCCGGGGAAGGATTTCGGCAGCGTCTAGAGGTTCCCCTCCGACACTCCCAGCGGGCAAACGAGGCGGTTGGCTCCACGACTAGGTTGATCCAACTTTTGCCTCACCTCCTTGGCCTTGCGGCGGTGAATTACGAGCCGCTCTACTCGGCGAGCGCCCCGCGAGGTAAGTATAAACTCCAAGCTCGATGCCGCCCCCGCGCCAGTCTGCCCCGCGGGCGGTTCGAGCCGGCTCTTCGGTCCTGCCGGAGGCCGCTCACGCAAGCCGAACAGAACCACTGCCCGACCGGCGACAACCCGGCCAACCTGGGCCGGCCAAGAGGACAGCAGCCTCTGCCGGCAGCCTCCGGAAGCGCTTGGTGGCCAAGTCCGACGGCCGCTATCTCATCCTCTACGAGCGGACTTGAGCGAGCTTCGCTGGCATCCGCTCCAGGGCGAGTGGGTGACCGGAGCGCCTTGGCGGCAGGACCGCACCTATCACCCGCCCGCGGAGTTCTGCCCGCTCTGCCCGACGCGCCCGGGCGGCCTGGAAACGGAGGTTCCCTTTCCCGATTACCACATAGCCGTCTTCGAAAATCGCTTCCCCTCCTACACCCGGCAGGAAGGGCGCTGCGAGGTGGTTTGCTACACGGCCGAACACGAATCGTCGCTCGGCCGGCAGCCGGTCGAGCACATTCGGGACCTGATCGAGGTCTGGGCCGACCGCACGTTGGAGCTGGCTCGATTGCCCAACGTCCGCTACGTCTACGTCTTTGAGAACCGCGGGGAGGAGATCGGCGTCACTCTGCCTCATCCCCATGGCCAGATCTACGCCTATCCCTTCCTGCCGCCGATCCTGGCCAGGGAGTGCACCGCCTTCGCCGAGCATCACCGCCGCACACGCCACTGCCTCTACTGCGATCTGCTGGCCCAGGAGGGTGACGAGCGGTTGGTCGCGCGTCAGAACGCCTGGCGAGCCTTTGTGCCGGCTTTCAACCGCTGGCCCTATGAGGTGCATATCGCGCCTCATGACCACCTGGCGTCACTGAGCGATCTCGATTTGAGACAGCAAACCGATCTGGGCCGGGTGCTGAAGGAGGTGGTGCAGCGCTACGACCGTCTCTTCCACAAGCCAATGCCCTACGTCATGGCTGTGCACCAGCGGCCCCCCGGGCGCGGCAACCGGCACTTCCACCTGCATTTCGAGTTCTACCCGGCCCTCCGCTCGGCGGACAAGCTCAAGTACTCGGCCGGTTCTGAGCTGGGCGCGGGCGCCTGGATCCTGGACCAGCGGGCCGAGGACTCGGCGGCGGAGCTGCGCAGTGCCTGACGGCCAGTGGGTCGGACGTGCGCCGGGTCGGGTGAACCTGATCGGCGAGCACGTCGACTACCTGGGGGGAACGGTGCTGCCCTGCGCTATCGATCGCTTCCTTACAGTCCGCGGCCGGCCTGCTGAGCGCTGGACTGTCAGGAGCCAGGTGCAGGGCGCCCTGCCCTACGCCGAAGCGCTGGGCGAGGAGCTGGGCTGTCCGCCCCAGCAGCTGGAGGTGGAGTCGACCGTGCCGCCGCAGGCGGGGGTCAGCTCGTCGGCGGCGCTGCTTGTCGCCATCACCGCAGGGCTCCGGCCTGAGTGGTCGGGCGAAAAGGCGGCGGTAACCTGCCAGCGCGCGGAGCAGAGGGCGACCGGCGTCCAGGTGGGCGTCATGGACCAGTTCGCCAGCGCGCTCGGCCGACAGCGGCATGCGCTGCTGCTCGACTGCGCCACCCTCGACTACTGTCTGGTGCCGTTTCCGGAAGAGCTGCTGATCGCAGTCCTCGGCTCGGGCGTAGAGAGAGCGCTGGCCGACACCCCCTACAACCTCCGCCGCCAGGAGGCCGAGTCGGGCCATCTCAAGCGCCTCCGCCACGTGGAGTCCGAGCTCAGCCGGGTAGCCCAGTTCGCCTCAGCGCTGCGGGCCGGCGACCTCCGGCAGCTGGGCTCGCTTCTGAAAGCTTCCCACAGGAGTTTGCGGGACGATTTCGAGTGCTCGACGCCCCAAGTCGACGCCATAGTGGAGCGCGCCTGGAGCGCGCCCGGCTGCTTGGGCGCCCGCATCATGGGCGGCGGCTTCGGCGGCAGCATCGTCGCGCTCCTGGCGAGGGCGAGTGAGGCGGCCTTCAGCCAGGCGCTGGTAGGGGTTCCCCTGCTGCTCTGCGAGACTGCCGACGGCGCCTACGCCGGCCGCGCAGGGCGCCCGTGAACGACTGCCTTCTGCTGCCGCTGCGGCAAACCTCGGCCGGCGCCCGGGCGGTGGTGGGCTGGGAGGCGTGCTGGCTGCCGCTGGGCGAGGGCGAGGCTGAAGGTCTGGCCGGGGGCGGCGGCCTCGGCTGGAAGCCCGTGGCAGTGCCCGAGCAGCAGGCGGCGACCAGCGGCCGTTCGGCGATCTGGTATCGCACCCGCTTTCCCCGCCCCGACCACAACGGACGCGTGGTGCTGCGGCTGGGCGGAGCCTTTCTCGCCACCCATGTTTGGCTGAACGGTCGCCTGCTCGGCTCTCACTACGGTTACTTCGCAGCTTTCGGCTTCGACATCACCTCCCATCTGCGCCCCGACAACCTCTTGGTCATCTGCTGCGAATCGCCCATCGAGACGGATCTCACGCGCAAGCGCCACGTCATGGGCATCTTCAACGACGGCGACAGCCGGCCCTATCCCGACAGCGCCTGGTTCAGCCTGCCTGAGCCGTATCGCTGGGAGGTGCCAGTCGGCCTCTGGCGCCCGGTCGAGCTTGAGTACGTCGGTCCGATCATGATCGACTGGCTGCATCTGCGGCCCCGGCTCGTCGCCGGCGACAGCGGCCGGCTGGAGGTGGAAGTCCGCCTGCGCAACCTGGATGGGCGCCAGATGGACGGGGAGCTGCTCTTGGAACTGGTTCGACCGGAGGGCCCGCCTCTGCGCCTGCGCCGGCAGGTGCGCCTGGCGGGTGGCGCCGAGATCACAACCAGCCTCGGGCTGAACGTCGCCGGCGCCCACCGCTGGTCGCCCTGGCGTTTTGGCGAGCCCAGCCTCTACCAGGCGCAGGTCAGCGTCACCGTGCAGGGCCGCCCGTCGGCAGAAGTGCGCGAGACCTTCGGCTTCCGCGACATCCGCGTCCACGCCGCCCAGGACGGCTGGGATGTCCGCATCAACGGCCAGCCGGCTTTCATTCGCGGCGCCAACTACACGCCCAGTCTGCGGCTGGATCAGCTGGACGCTGATCTATTTCGGGCCGATCTGGAGCTGGCGAGGGAGGCGAACCTGGATGCGCTGCGGGTGCACGCGCACGTCTTGCCAGACGAGTTCTACCGGCTGGCGGACGAGGCGGGCATCCTGGTGATCGCTGACTTTCCACTCACGCTCGCCTACGCCTACCATGCCACGGCTGAGGAGGCTCGCTTCTTCGAGACAGTGGTTCGCGACCAGGTCCCGGAGATGGTGCGGCAGCTTCGCAACCGATGTTCGATCTTCTTTTGGGTGGCTCATGACGATCCGCCCTGGATACCGGCCAGCGCTTCGCTGGCCGATGTGCATGCGGTTCGCCAGAACTACACGATCGACCAGGAGATCAAGGCAAGCATCGACCAGCTGGACCCCGAGCGGACTGCTTTGGCGGCGTCCGGAGAATTGGATCAGCACAGTTGGTTGGGGTGGAAGGAGGGCTCTTGGTCGGGGTTCGGAGACGCCTTGCCGGCCTTTCTCACTGAGTTCGGTGCGCAGGCCGCCCCGACTCTGGATTCCCCCGTCTGGCGCCAGCTCAGCACACGCTGGCCGTTGCGCGGGGACGATCCCCAGTGGCTCTATGCCGGCTTCCACCTGCCGTGTTGGGCCGAGCGGGGAGCGGGGCTGCCGACCGACTTCCCCGACCTGGCGAACTTTGTGGCGGCCGGCCAGGAGTACCAGGCGGGGCTGCTCGCATACGCCATCGACCAAGCCCGCAAGCGGAAGTTCGAGCCCTGCTGGGCTGCTTTCCCCTACCAGCTGTGTGACTCTTTCCCAGGTATAGGCTTCGGCCTTGTGGACGCGGCCCGTGTGCCCAAGGCAGCCCTGGCGGCGGTGCGGGAGGCGTTTGCCCCAGTCCGGGTCATCATCGATCCAGTCGGTTTCACGCCGCTGCAGCCGTGGGGCTTCGGCTACCGATCGGAGAGGCCGGTAGGCCTTCGCCTGATCATCGTGAACGACGACCCGAGCCTCCGAGGGAGTGCTGAACTGCGCTGGTTCGTGGTCCGCGAGCACAGCTTGGAGACCCGGGGCAATTCCTGGTTCCGGGATGCCGTACGGCGTAAATCCTTCTCCGGCTCGGTCAGCGTCGGGTTGCCCAGCGCCGTCGAGCCAGCGCTGCAGGCTACCAACCTCACTCTGCCGCTCGCTGCGGGAAACTATCGCCTGGAAACCGACCTGCGGCCGGCAGGCCGAGCGCCTGTGAGATCCTCGCTGGCAGTCCAGGTTCGGGCGGAGCTGCCGGAGCCACGCCGGCGCCCGCAGCTGCCCAGCTATCTACTTGAGCGCATAGTCGTGCACGACAGCCTTCGACCTGACCTGGAGGGGGTTCGGTTCACACTGCGGAACCTGACTCGACCTGCAGTTCTGGCTGGGTTGGACGATCTCCGCCTTGATGGTCGGCCGCTGGTTGAGCCCAGGCTGTCGCTCGAGACCGACTCCGGCCGTGTGCCCCTGCCGCGGACCCTCGACCTGCCCTTCGGACGCGATCTGACAGTGCTGGTCGAGCTCGACTTTCCCCTCGAACCCGGCGATCATGACCTGGAGTTGGACCTGAACCTGCCGGGCGTGGCCAGCGGCCGAGCGCGAGTGAGCGGGCGCATCAGGCCCGACGAGGCACTCAGCAGAGGATGGAAGTGAGCAAGACTCTGCTGGTGCTCATCGGCCTGGTGCTGCTGGCCCTGCTGTTTGCGGTTCTGGCCGTGGTTGACTACGTGCGCTCGCGCCATGCCGGCCGCCGACGTGCGCCAGCAGCCCGGTCGGCTCGTCCGCCCGGCCGGCCGGAGCCTCCAGGCCCTCCCTCCGGCGGCTGAAGGAGGCGGGGACGCCAGACTGGTTTCCCGCTGCCGCTAGAAAGGCGGAGTGGCGATCGCATCTGCGAGCCACTCGAGCCTCCCTGCCGGCGGCGCAGCGCTCAGCCGCGGCTCTGGCGGCAGCTGTACGGCTCGTTGCCCTGCCAGGCTTGACCGAGTTCAAGGTTGCAGCCCTCTACCTCCCGCTGGCTGGGGAACTGGACACCCTGCCTCTGGCTGAGCGGCTCGAGCTCAAGGGCGTCAGGATCGTGCTGCCCCGGGTGAGAGGAGCGACCCTTGACTTCGCGCCGGGGCCGCCGGCCGGTGCTCTTCGCAGTGGCTTCCGGGGCTCGCTGGAGCCATCGGCCGCAGCTGTGGCGCTGGAGTCCATCGACCTGGTAGTCGTGCCGGGCGTCGGCTTCGATCTGGCAGGCAATCGTCTGGGCCAGGGTGGCGGTCACTACGACCGCGCTCTGGCGGAGTTGACAAGAGCAGTCCGCGTTGGCTATGGCTTTGATTGCCAGGTGGTGGAGTGGCTACCCAGTGATGGCTGGGACCAGGGTTTGGACGCCGTCGTGACCGAGGCGCGAAGCCTGCGCTTTCCACATAGAAAGCGAGGTTCCTAACCAGGGATGCCCAAGTCCGTTCGGGACTTCAGTCCTATTGACCGGTGGAGAGGCGTCATGTAGAAACCGAGGAGCATGGGGGAAGAAGCCATTGGGGCCGACGCGCTGCGGACCGAACGGCTCGCGCCGGGATGATCCTGGCTCTGGGCTTGAGCGGCGCTTTTCTGCTGCTCGGGCCGGCAGTCGGCGTGTGGGCAGCAGGCCCCGCCGCAGCCCCTCTGCAGCCTGTATCTGCTACCGATCTCGCCCAGGAGATCAGCATCACCGACCTCGGCGCCGGCCCGCAGACAGTTCACGGGCAAGCGGGCTCTATAAACATCGCCTTTCCCGCGCCGGCGGCGCCCCTGGCGAGCTCCGGCAGCTTCGTTCGCGTCTTCTTCGGGCACAGCGCCACCATCCCGCCCGGCTCCCGAATCGAGGTCGCTGTCAACGGTCGGCCGCTCAGCGACTCAGCGCTCAGCACCGGGACCGCCGGCGGCGCTGTATTCGAATCCAGAGTGCCGCAGGAGATCCTGAGCCGCGATGGCCCCAACCTCCTGCAGGCTCATTTCTTGCTTCCAAACGGCGGCCAGGCAGCAAAGGGGCTTTTTGGGCGGCTGGACGGCCAGACCCTGATTCACTATGCGCTGCAGCGGCCGGCCGGAGCTGACTCGTTGGCCTTGAACGATTTTCCTTACTCGCTCATCGAGCCAGCCTCGGCGACATCCAGTCCACCCCTGGCGCTGGTCCTGCCAGACAAACCCCAGGCTGCGGAGCTAGGAGACGCCCTCCGGCTGACGGCGGCCGTTGGTAAATCGGCCCGATCGAGGCGGGTTCAACCCAAGGTGATCACCACCGGGCAGGCCGACTGGCCGAGTGGCGTGGTGGGCCCGGCAGTGGTCGTCGGCCGGGCCGAGCGATCGCCCCTGATCAGCCGCCTGCTGCAGGCGGCAGGGTTCTCGAAGACCGACCGCGGCTGGCGGTCGCCGGGTGGTCAAGTCGCCGGGACCGACGATGGCCTGCTGGCAAGCCTCATCTCACCCTTTGACGGCCGGACCCCTCTGGTCATAGTCGCCGGCGGTAGCGAGGCCGCCCTGGGCCGGGCGACAGACGCGCTGGTCGGTGCAAATTCCACTGCGCTCGCGACCAGCACGGCCGTGCTGACCGGAACTGCTCCCACGGCAGCGCCAGGACCCGCCAAGCGCCTGCTCAGCCTGGCCGGACTGCTGCCCCCTGACACCTTCGTGGAAGGCGCTGGCGAGCACAGGGTGGTCTTCGGCGTGCCGGTGCCGGCGATTGACAATGGCCAGGCCGGGTCGGTGCGACTCAGCACGGCCGGTCCGGCGGCTTACGTCTCCGGGCCGGCCACGCTGACACTGGATGTGAACGATCACCCGCTCACGGCACCACAGGTGGCGCTGACCTCGCGGCCAGAACAGGTGGTGCTGCCCCTGGACGGCGACCTCCTGAGACCGGGTATCGACGGCTTCGAGGTCACCATCCATCTGAGCGGCGGCCGGACTCAGCTGTTCATCCCCGGCTCGGCGATCGCCCTGCCTCCCGCGCCCAATGGCGCGTTCGGGCTGGAGGCGCTTCCGTACCCGTTCTTCGATCCGACCTCGAGAGGATCTCTCTCGGTGATTCTTGCCAACGGGCAATCGGCCACCCTGAATACGGCTGCCACCGCCCTGGCGGCGCTCGGGTCGCGCTCGCTTGAGGCCCCGCCCCGCGTCCGGGTTCGGCCGCTGGCGCCGAACCGCGGGTTTTTCGCGGACAGCCCTTCAGTGCTGGTGATCGGCACGCCTTCAGGCGCTGGTCAGACCGCCGGCGGCCCTACCCTCTCGCTTCACCTCGGCCTGAAGGGCCGCGCGGATCTGGCCCCTGTCGAGTCGCGCGGCACCACTGGCGGCGGTAGCGCACCCGTCGGCTGGCTGGACGAGGTGACCCAGCCGGATTCCGGACTCCAGGCGGCGCTCTGGGTGGGGGGCACCGACACCGCGGCGGCGCAAGCCGCGGCCGCCGCGCTCTATGAGAACGGCCTCAGTCACCGGGTGGAGTTGGTTGCGGCGGATCGAAGCGTCCGAGCTCCGATCGGCGCCGCTCAAGAGCCGGTGGTCAGCACGCCCCTGGAGCTCCGGATCGCCGAGCTGTTGCCTGTGGTGGCTCTGGCTGCCCTTCTCTTCTTCCTGGGGCTGGAGATGACGCGCCTGCGGCGGAGCTTTCGATGAGCTTGCGATGGCTCGATCTGCGAGCGGCGTTGCTGGCGCTGGTGGCCTGGGCGCTGCTCGCGGTGGCCGCAACGTGGGCCGTCAGCACTGCCCTGGCGACTCTGTTCTTCGTGCCGGCCCTCGCGCTGGTGGTCGTCGCTACCTTCAGGACTATCCGACTCGGGGCTGTGGTCGCTCTCCTCTGTGCAGCCGGCTTCGGGTTTTCTCAGCTGGTGACCTCCGCCCAGCCTGCCGGCCCCGAATTCGGGGTGCCGCAGGCGGAAACAAACTTGCCTCGGCTGCTCCAGCTGACCAGCCCGGGCGGCGAGGCGGCGGCGATCCTAGGCGCCGCGCTGCTGCTGGCGACTGTCGCTCTGGGCAACTTGGTGGCCGGCCGCCTGCGCGACGCGAGAGGGCAGCAGGTGGAAGCCGCGGAGCGACTGGACCTGGAGCAGGCGGTGCCCGCGATGCTGATTCGCATCTCGCCTGAGAAAAGCCTGGCCTCGTCCCCCGCAGGGGCAGCCGTGATCGCACGGCTGGCCGACATCGTCAGTGAGGGGTTAACCTCCTTCAACACAGTTGTGGTCCGCCGAGGCCAAGACGTGCTCGTGCTGCTGAACGACGCCGACCCGACAGCCGCTGAGAAGGCAGTCGAAGCCAGCGCCGTCCGCGCGAAACGGGTGCTGAAACGCCGTTTTCGCACAGCTGTCACGCTGCTCCCCGGCCGGCCTGAAGACATCGAAGCCAAGCCGGCGGCTGCCGGCTCCCGCCCCCAGGCCAACGGGGTGTCCGGCCGCCGCCCGGCGGCCGACCTGGCGGCAAGGAACCAGTAATCGGAACCAGGAGACGATACATGAGGTCGATCACTACAACAGGTGCCTTTGCCTTCACGCTGGCCGCAGCTTTCCTGGCCGCCGCCGGCACTGTCGCCCAGGCCGCCGACCAGGCCAACGTCCGCATGGTCTATGTCTCACCTGATGGACCGAATGTGGACCTCTACTGGGACTCATCGCAGGCGCTCACCAACGTCACCTACAAGACTGTGTCGACGTACATGACTGTCCCGCCCGGCGCCCACGATTTCCGCGTCAATCAGGCTGGTTCGAGCTCCGCCGTCGTGGCGGAGGTGCAGAGCTCCCTGGCCGCGGGCTCGTTCAGCACCATAGTGGTGGGCGGTAAGTCGGGACAGCTGCGAGCCGCTGTGTTCAATGACGCGATCTCGACACCTGGCCAGGGTCAAGCCTCGGCGCGCTTCATTCACACGGCTCCAGAGGTCCCGGGAGTGGACGTGGCAGTCAAGGGTGGGCCTGTGCTCTTCACCAACATCTCCTTCCTGCAGGCGTCCAGCTATGGCTCGCTGGCGGCCGGTTCATACGATCTTGAGCTGAGGTCGACAGGCACCGACCAGGTGCTCTTCACGGCCACGGGTGTCGTCGCGTCGCGGGGAACCATCCACTCGCTGGCGGCCATCGGCGGCGTCGGCCGTCCGATCGAGCTGCTGCAGATTGCAGACGCCACGTCCAGCTCTTCCAGCCCGTCCGGAGGCGCCGACACAGGGGGAGGCGGCATGGCCATTCGCCAACCGGCCGCCCTGACCTTGGTGGCGCTCAGCCTCCTGCTCACCTGCCTGTTAGGCGCGGCAGCCGTTCGGCGGCAGAGACGCCTGCTCTGAAGGACCGGCCGGGCAAGGTAGTGCTGGCGGTCGCGGCTGCGGCCCTGGTCGCGTACGCCTGCTTTCCTGGAGGCCGGGCAGTGCTCCGTACCCACGGAGCAGGAGCGGCACCGGCTCCGGGTTCCGCCCGGCTGCCGGCTCTGGCTGCAGCCCCGGGGGGCATGCAGCTGGCAACGCCGACAGTGCGGGCTCCGCTCGAAGGCGGCGGCGCCGTGCCTGCGCAGGACTCGCCCGAGCGGCCTGTCGCCGCGCAGCCTCTGCGGATCGAGATCGCCAGCATCGGCGTCTCCTCCAGCCTCGGCCGGGTTGGGCTAGAGCCCGACGGCACCATTCAGGTGCCGAGCGACTACGGCCAGGCTGCGTGGTATGCGGGGGGCCCGGCCCCAGGCGAGCAAGGTCCGGCGGTGATCCTGGGTCACCTCGACTCCTTCACCGGACCGGGCGTGTTCTGGAACCTGGCCAAGCTTCACCCTGGCGATCCGATGACAGTTGTGCGCCAGGACGGCGTGGCAGTTGGCTTCCACGTGTCAAGAGTGGAGAGCTTCCCGAGGGACCGTTTTCCGGTCAGCGATGTGTACGGGGCGCTCCCTGGTCCCGAGCTGCGCCTGATTACCTGTGGCGGCACCTGGGACTGGGGGGCGAGGCGCTACGGCTCCAACTTGGTTGTCTTCGCCGCTGCCGACGCGCGGCCGACCCCCGCGGAGATCCCAGCGGCGAGACGAATGGGGAGCCACGGCGCGGCTGCAGATTGATTTAAGAAGTAGGGCGTGCTAGGCCACGCTGACCGAGGTGCCGAGGATCAGTTGTGTGGGCGCAGCTTTTGTGCCGCCGAACCAGTCCAGCCCCCTCAAGCGGACCCAAGCTGCGAGACCACCCAAAGGCGGAGGCGGCGCTGCCGCGAATCCCAGCCGGCCCGAGCCCAGCGCGCTGAGGCGCGCTGGCTCACCTACCCCACGCTGACTGTGTCAATGACAACCTGAGAGATGGCCCCGCCGTTGTGGGCAGTCACTGCCATGCCCGCCAACGATGGAGCAGTCATACCGAGAGCCACGGTTGAGCCCGGGATCGCAGTCCAGGTGACCCCATCAGCCGAGGTGTAAGCGGTGAAGCTGCCGGCCGCGACTGTCACCCGTACATAGGCGGGCGGGGCTCCGGCCACCGGGCCGGCCGCCGCCGAGGCTCCGCCCTGAGTGGCGCGGTATTGCACTACTACGCCGTGACCCGGCGTTACGAAGACCGCGTAGTAAGGCGAGGCGGGGTCGGTGCTCTGCCGGATCATCAAGCCGCCCTTGGCCCAGGGATCGCTGTTGCCCTGCGACACCACGCGGCCGCTGACGCTCCCATCTCCCGGCAGCTGCTGCCAGACGTAGTGGAATTGGTCAGCGTTGCCCCAGATGTCGCTGCCACCTCCGTCGACGGTCCAGGCGCCGTTGTTCAGCGCTTGATCACCCGGCAGCCCAGGGTTTCCGATGTCGGCGCAGTTCCAGTTCGCCGGGCAGAAGACTGGAGGGGGTGGGGCGGTCGCAGTGATGGCGACGCTGTCCATGGTCACTGTGCTGAGAGCAAGACCGTTGTGCGAGGTCACGGCCATGCCGCCGTAGACCGGGCCGCTGATTCCCGCCAGGACTATGCAGGATCCCCGTATGTAACTCCAGGTGGCCCCGTCAGCTGAGGAATAGGCGCAGAGGACAGAGCCTGAGCGAGCGACACGAAGATAGGCGGGGACAGTTGCCGGAAAGCCCGTAAGTTCGGCGGCTGCCGCCCCCTGGCTCAGCCTGTACTGGATCTGGATACCGTTGCTTGGCGTGACGAGCGCGAAATAGTAGGCTGCGGCAGGATCAGCGCTCTGTCTGAGCATTACGCCGGCCTTTGCCCACGGATCGGAGTTGGTCTGGGCGGTGATGTGCGCGCTCACCGTGCCGTCGCCCGGCACCGTCTGCCAGACGAAGTGGAACTGGTCTGAAGTCTGGAAGATGTCCGAACCACCTCCCTGGATCTGCCAGGTTCCGTTGTTGAGCGTCTGGCCCCCGGCCGGTGATGGTTGTCCGATGTCCTGACAGCTCCAGACGGCGAAACAGCTCCACGCCGGCGGAGGAGCGGTCAGGCTGAGGACTACGTGGTCGAAAGTGACCGAACTGACGTTCGCGGTGTTGTGCGACGTGGCCGCCATGCCGGCCAAAGCCGGTCCACCGAAGAGCGCCACGCTGGATCCTGCAACAGGGGTCCAAGTGGCTCCGTCCGGCGAGGTGTAGGCCGAGAAGATGTTTCCGGACCTGGCCACTTCAAGGTAGGCCGGAACCGCACCGGGCATCATGTTAGCCTGGACTGCGTTGCTGCCCTGGGTCGTGCGGTACTGGATCACTATGCCGTTTCCTGGCGTGGCCAGCGCAGCAAAGAAAGGGGCTCCGGGATCGGCGGACTGGCGCAGCATGACACCCGCCTTGGCGGAGGGATCAGTGTTCGTCTGCGTTGCCACCCGAGCGCTGAAACTGCCGTCACCCGCCAGCGTCTGCCAGACGTAGTGGAAGGAGTCGTAAGGTCCCCAGATGTCAGTGCCGCCCGCCCCAACCGTCCAGACGCCGTTGCTGAAGAACTGCTCGCCGGCAGGGGTCGGATAGCCGATGTCTGCGCACGACCATCCGGCGAGACAGGCGGTCGGCGGCGGCGGGGCGTTGGGGGTCACGCGGACTTGGGTGAAGGTTGCGGTGCCCAGCTTGCCCCCGTTCTGCGAGGTGACCGCGAGCCCGGCCAAGCCGGCTCCGCCATACACGGTCCGTGCGCTGTCCAGCAGGTAGGTCCAGTTCACTCCGTCAGCGGAAGTGAAGGTGCTGAACACATTGCCTGATCGCTGAACCTGGAAGTAGGCTGGGACCGTGCCCGGCACGGTGGCCGCCGGCGGCAGGATCCGCAGGCCCTGCGTTGCGCGATACAGGACTTGAATGCCGGCGCCGGGAGTCACGAACACCCCATAGAAGGGCGAGCCCGGATCGGTGCTCTGGCGCAGCATGATGCCTGCCTTGGCCCCCGGGCTGGTATTGGTCTGGGTAGCGACACGGGCCGTCACAGTAGTGTCACCCGCCACCGGCTGCCAGACGTAATGGAACTGGTCGGAGTAGTAGGAGATGTCGTTGCCGGCGCCCTTCACTGTCCAGACGCCCCCGGCCAGGGTTTGATCCCCGACGAGGCGTGGATTGCCTACATCTCGGCAGCTCCAGCCGGCAGGGCAGGCGCTCGCCGGCGGTGGCGCGACCGGCGCCGCGCCCGGAGTACCGACTGCCACACCCGTGAAGCGGACCGCTCCTGAGGTGCCGTTGACAGCTGAGGTGGCGGCGAGCCCCACCAGGGCCGCGGCCGGCAGGACCACTGTCGCGTCAGTGCCAGGGATCAGTGTGTAGTTGATGCCATCCGCTGCGGTCGCCGCCTGGAAGTGGTCCCCACGTCGCTGCACCTCCAGGTAAACGGGCAGGCCCTTAGCCGGGCTCTGGACAGTGGTAGTGACGCCGCCGAACTGGGTGCGGTATTGGACAGTAACACCGGTTCCTGGAGTCCTGAACACGGCGTAGTAGGGGGAGCCAGCGTCGTTACTCTGGCGAATCATCAATCCCGCCTGGGCTGTCGGGTTGGTCGCCTGCTGAGCCGTCAGCCGGGCGGTTATCTGGGCATCTCCGACAACTGCCCGGTTCATCATGCGGAACTGGTCGGCAGTGCCCCGCACGCCAGCACCGCCCGCCTGGATGGCCCAGTTGCCTCCTTGGACGGCCTCTGAGCCCGCCGGCAGCGGCGCCCCGATGTCCTGGCAGGTCCATCCCGGCGAGCAGTTGGGATCGGGGGGCGGGGGATTCACCGCAGTCAGGCCGAAGGCATATTCGTTGCCGTCGGTTGAGCCTAGGAAGATCCTGCCGGTGGACACGCTGGGCGAACCGTAGATAACCGCGCCCGTCGTGTAGCTGTAGAGCCGGGTGCCCGAGGCCGCGTCCAGCACCTCGAGGGTGGCGCCGGCGCCCGCGATCACCATTCCGTTCGCGTAAGCAAGCGCAGGGACTACCGGCGCAGCCGTGGGGTGCTCCCAGACGAATCGACCAGTCGCCGGGTCGAGTGCGCGCACGAACCCGGGTGTACCCACTCCGTTGATGGTGGTGTTGCCACCGGCGAAATAGAGCAGCCCGTTACCGAACGCTCCAGAGGAGACACTCGCATCGCCACATGGAGAGCAGGTGCCACCCTTGGCGATCTGTTGCTGCCACACCGGTCCAGCCGAAATGTTGTTGCGGTTGAAGCCATAGGCCCAGCCCCCCTTGTTGATCCCCGCAACCAGCGGGTGGCCGGCAGCGTCCGCGAACAGGATCGGGCTGGTGCCCCAGTCCGAGTCCACCCCGGTCTGCGCCGGTGGGACCGTCCAGTAACCCTTGACGGCGAGGCTCGTCGCGTCCAGGGAAACCATTGCCTGCGCCAGCGGTTCGTTGAAACCGCTGGTGGTACCTGTGGTGACGAAGATGGTGTTGGTCGCAGGATCGACTACTGGTGTGGTCCAGATGCCGCCGCCGGTCTGACCAGGGGGCGCGGCGTTGAAGGTGTTGACCACTTGGTGAGTGGTGAGGTTGACTTGCAGCAGCTGGCCCTGTACGAGCGGGCAATCGCCCAGGCTGGAGATGCCTACATACGCGTAGCCGTTGTACAGCAATGGGCTCGCCCAGTTGTAGTGGCCCCCCGCCGCACTGTTGTCGCCGGTGGGCACTGTCCACAGCACCGCGCCGGTATTCGCGTCCAGGGCGTACCAGTTGGAGTCCCCGCCACCGAGATAAACGACGCCGTTCAGAACCGTCGGTGCGGATGAGACGCCCGCCGTCCTGGGGAAGCAGCCGGCCCCACCAGTGGTCGTGCCCAGAAAGGCCTTCCACTTGATGGCGCCGGTGGCCGCGTCAACCGCGTACTCGAACCCATCCCAGGAACCGACATAGGCCGTGCCGGCCACGATGGTGGCCGAGGCGGCGATCGGGCCGCCGGTCTTCAGCGCCCACGACCTGCCGAGCTGGGCAACGTTGCCGGGACCGAGGGTCGTCTCGGCGCTTGCTCCCGTGCGCTGGGGGTCGTGCAGGTAGGTGGGCCAGTCGTCGACTTGGCCGGGGGCCGCCGCCGCAGGCGCGGGTTTGGTGGGCTGCGCCGGCCGAGTGGGTTGCGTCGGTTTAGGGCTTTGGATCGGCTGCGACGCGGGGGGCGTCGGCGCGGCCTGGGGGCTGGGCGACGCTTGTGGTCTCGGCGAAGCAGATGGGGTTGCCGACGCCTGAGGACCTGCACTGGGCGCCGGAGTAGGCGAAGTGGCTGGCGACCCCTGGGCGCTGACTGAACCCGCGGTTAACAGAAGGAGCACAAGCGCCGACAGCACAGCGGAGGGCAGCGTCAAGGTTCGTCGATGAGTCGGTGTCATGGCTGCGCCTCCGGGTCCAGGTGGTAGAGCCGCCAGGTGCTGAAGCCGCCGAGATCCGGGTATTCGCGTACCAGATGCGCGTTGGCCATGCCACCGGCGTAGAGGGTCGGATATTGGCGGTTGACAGCGTCGAGCCGGCCCAGGTCGGTCGGACTGGGCACCAACACGTACTGGATTCCAGACGCTGCGGGATCAGAGAGCACGGCTTTGAAGTCACGATCAGACGTGATCACGAACTGCTTTGGGTTGCTCGAGTTGATCGGGATCGGAAAGCCGAGGAAGTCGTCCAGCAGCACGGAGCCCGGCCGCAGGCCTTTGGCGTCAAGGTCGGCCGCGATCTTTCGCTCGGTTACGTAACGCTGCACTGCTTGCCTTTCGGCAGCGCCCTGGGGCGCATAGATGGCGCGTATCTGCGGGGCGTCAAAATAGTTGAGGCGCGAGCTGGTGATCCCGGAGATCGACACAGGCAGAGCCACAGCGATCGCGAGCACCGCTGCCAACGGGGCGAGCTGACCCGCCCGCCGGCGCCCACCCCGCACACTCGCCCGCAGGAGTGCGAGCGAGGGGAGCTCGGCGGCTCGTGCAAGCATGGCTCTGGCTGCGCCATTGACCGGGCGATGCAGGATCCGTGCGCCGGCGCGCACCCGGCCCGGCCAGGGCAGCCGAGGGCCGGTCCAGCCATCAACCGGCCGACCGGTGACGCGAGCTGGCGCGAGCAGCGTGCCCGTCGTCAGCACCGCCAGCGGCACCGTCACAATCATGTAGCGCAGCTCGTGATCGATGGTGCTCGCGGCGTTGGACAGGAACATGAAGCCGAGCACGGGGCCCAGGATGAGGAGCACTGCAGCGATGTCGGGCGTCAGGCCCTTCCGCCACGCCCGCAGCGCCGCGCCCGCGATCAGGATCGCGATGAACGGCTCGAGCACAAAGATCTGGTTCATCGCGTAGGCGGCCCAGCCTCCAGGCACGTTTGGGGCGGCGGTCTTGGCCGCCAGCTGGGAACTGGTTCCGTATGCGGAAGAGAACTGCTCCAGGGCGTTACCAGTGATCACCCAGCTGACCACCAGCCAGACCAGGAACGCAGCGACCACAGGCGCACCAACCACGGCGGCGGTGCTGAGCGCCTTGTCCAGCCGCTCACGGGTGGTGCCGGGGGCGGTCCTGTAGGCCGCTCCTGCGACCACTGCGACAGCGGCCGCGCCGGCCAGCAGACCCTCGTATCGGGTCAGGTAGGCCGCGGCCAGCGCCAGCCCTGCGCTCATCCCCCAATGCAGCTCCCCGCTTCGCAAAAAGCCAGCTATCCGCCTCGTACCCATGAGCAGAAACAGAAGGAACATCGCCTCGCTCATCCCGTTGGCGGCATAGACGAGGACCAAGGGGTGGATGGCGAAAGCGATTGCAATGGCACTCCGCCTCAACCGGTCCAGCCCCATGTCGGCCAGAAACAGCGCCATCTCCCGAACGGCTCCGGCCATGCAGATGGCCGAAACCAGGCTGCCGGCGAAGTTGTAGGTGGTCATCGCGGGCCAGATCCACTTGAATGGCACTAGGGGCAGAAGCGCCAGCACCGGCAGCGGGCTCCAGACGAAGCCAATCGCTGCCAGATGCGGGTCGTGGCCGAAGAGCATCCGCTGGGCGCTGGCAATGCGCGAGTAGGCGTCGTTGGCCAGCAGATGCTGATTCAGAGCTAGATACGCAGCCGCGGCCAGGTATCCGGCAAAGGCCACCGCGAACACGAGGTCGGCTTCCCCGAACCGCCCACTGGCGCGCCCAGACGCCAGTTTTCGCTGAACACTTGGTGCCGACTTGAGTGGCATTGCTACAGCTTGTCCGCCGCGCCTTGACCGCTGCCTCGCGCGCAGCTCAGCCATATTGGAGCTCCGGCTTGCGCAGCCGATCGAGCCCGTGCACAGTCTTTTCCCAATGCGACGGTTTCACGACGAGCTGGGCTATCGCTCGGATCGCTCCGATCGACATCATCAGCCAGTAGATGGGCGAGAGCAGTACCACCCACAGAAGATCAGGCCTACCGGCGATCCAGATGCCCACCACAGTCCTGTAAAACGCCAGGAAGTTGCCGGCTACCAGGCAGGCCAACGCCGGATAGTAGAGCCACGCTGGGAAGAGGGTTTGCACGAACTCCGGCTTGCCGAGGAACCAGAGCGCTGTCAGCAGCCAGAAGACTGGGTTCAGGGCCGCTAGCAGGGGCGTCGTTCCGACAGTAACGTTGAAGCTCAGGAAGGCCCGGGGACCCAGCTCTCGCCAGAGCCGGACGGGCTGGCGCATGTGGACCAACCAGGTCTGCAGGTAGCCCTTGTACCAGCGCGACCTCTGCTTGATCCAGTTGATGAAGTCGCTGTTGGCCTCCTCGGAAGTGACTGAGTCAAGCACTTCCGTCTTGTGGCCCAGGCGGTACAGGCGCACTCCCAGGTCGGCGTCCTCGGTCACGTTGTGGGGATCCCAGGCCCCGACCGCCTCGAGTGCGGTTCGCCTGATGTGCATCGAGGTGCCGCCCAGCGGGACCGGACCACCCATAGCAGCCAAGGCTGGCAGCATGGCGTCGAACCAGGTGAGGTACTCGGCCGCGAACAGACGGGTCAGGAGGTTGTCGCCGGTGTTGTGGTAGTGGAGCCTGGCTTGGAGACAACTCACCTGCGAGCCGAGTCGGCGAAAGGCGACAGCCGCGCGGCGTAACTGAAGAGGCTCAGGCCGATCCTCGGCGTCGTAGATGGTGACCAGCTTGCCCTTCGTGAGCTGGAGGCCGTAATTGCAGGCTTTGGGCTTCGTTCGCGGCCCACCACTGGGGATCTCAACTATCTCAAGGTTCGAGCCGTGCGGCGTCGCCCGAGCGGCGGCGATTGTCTCGTGATCGTCAGCTTCCAGCAGGAGCCGCAGCTCGAGGCGATCCGCCGGGTACTCCAGGGCCTCCAGGGCGTGGATGGTCTCGCCGATCACGTTCGCCTCCCGGTACGCGGCGACCATCACCGTGTACGTTGGCAGTCTCCTGTCAGGTACGGCGCGTGCTTCCTCGTCTGTGACAGTGACGAGTGCCGGCCGGCTGACCATTCTTCGAAACCAAACGATGCCGTAGATGAAGACGAGCACGTACATAGCGGTGCCCAAGGCGTTGAGCCCCACCACTACAGCCGTCGGAAACCCGGCCAATCCCAGGATGAGCGCGACAGTGGCGCCGACGAGCAGCACACGCTGATCGCTGGTCAGCGTCCGTCTCGCGGACATCTCAGGAAGGGCCCGACTGAGTCCGTTCACACTTGTGTCGAGCCGGGCGGCCTGGGTGCGGAGTTCAGCCGGACGCCGGCTGCGCTTCCCGCTCACGCCAAGGCTTTGATGCGGCGCTCTGACTCTCCGCGGCGCGATCGGCCTGGCGGACTGCGCTGCTTGCTGGCCCGGGCGGTCGATCAAGTGAAGCGAGAGCGGCTTGACGCGGCGCTGGGCTTGACTCACCGTGAGCTCCCCAGACTCGCCTGCGCCACCTGCGTGGCGAACTCGGCAAGGGCATCACCCGCCTGGCTGTTCGCGTCGCTCGCGGCTGCTGTCCTGGCGCCGCCAAAGAGCTGCAGGGCGGTGAACCGCAGCGGCTGGAGCCGAGCAGTTGAGGGCGGCGCCAGCCGCCATTCCGCGTCAGTTCTGTTTCTTACGTTGAGGACCACCCGCTGATAGGCCAGGCCGGCAGCAGTTCGCACAGGCCACTCCCAATCAACTCCAGCCCAGGTCGCGCCCGTGGATTGCTGTTGATACACAACGGATTTGGCGACCACGCCGCCGCCCAAGTCGATCACATGCGCCGTCTTCAGTCGGTAGCTGTGCAGGCGGTAGCTGTCTTCCAGGCTGTACTTGGCGAGCGCGCTGCCATCTGCAGTGGTGAATAAATCGAGTGTGACTGGACCATAGAGGCCCAGCCCCGATGGGGCTGAATTTTGGGAGGGTTGGGAGGAGTATCGGTAGCGGTCCCAGGTTCCGCCCGTACCGAGATAAACAGGTGCCCAGGCATAGGAGTCGGTCTTCCTGATGCTCCAACCGGGGAGCGGATTACTCGGGACCACGGCGCTCTGCAGGACGGGCGTCCCAAGCGGGCTGGCGACGAGCTGAAATTGGCGCTGCGCGTCATTCGCCAAGGTGGCGACAGTGGCTGCGAGGCTCAAGATCGCCAGTCCCGTCCCCGCTCGCTGCACAGCCAAGCGGCGTGGCCGGACGACCCCGAGCAATCCCGCGGCCCAGCCGCTCAGGCGCTCCCGGAGGTCTGGAGTGATGGCGCCCAACCCCAAGTCCAATGGCCT
Source organism: Candidatus Dormiibacter sp. (assembly GCF_050999135.1). Lineage (NCBI taxonomy): Bacteria > Bacillati > Candidatus Dormiibacterota > Candidatus Dormibacteria > Candidatus Dormibacterales > Candidatus Dormibacteraceae > Candidatus Dormiibacter > Candidatus Dormiibacter sp. Next base: position 64,210 of record NZ_JBPCPN010000002.1, read on the forward strand.
CACTGCCATCTGCCGCGTCCCTAGCCCGAAGACCACGAAGGCAACAGCAGGTGTGAGCATGAGAGCAGCCAGGCCGGTGGGAAACCCCACTATGTAAGCTGGCGGCAGCGTGGCGGAAGCGAAACTCAGCGACTTGTTGATCGGGTTACTCACGAAGGCGCCAACGCCGGTCAAGGCCAGGACATGTTGGGCGGGCCAGATCACTCCGAGCAATGCGATGGGGAGGCGGAGCCGCCAGAGGGCGCGCGTTCCGAATGTGAGAGCGATGGCCGCCGCGACGAAGATGGGCAATGAAACCAGATCGAGTCGCCAGAGCCAGAAGTAGGCGGAGAGCCGAATCGGCAAGATTGTCATGATGGCCAGAGCGGCGACGAGAAGGGGAAGGCCGACTATCCAGTCGAGATACCTGTCGTGAATATCTGGACCGGATTCCGCAGCGACCGCCCTCTGCAAACCGAGCAATAGGGCCATTGCTGGTAGTAGCGCCAAGTACGCGGACGACGTGGCCAGGGTCAGGAGCGTGTAGTGATAGGCGATCGCGCAGATGCCTACCAGCCCGATGACGCGCAGCACAGGTGAGCAGGTGCCAAGGTTGAACGCCGGCCGCGCGGCGCCGAGTGATGCTCGCAAAGTGACGCTCAAAGCGGACGCTTATCCAGTGCCAGACACTGACGCGCGGATAAGATCCCGGCTCGAAATCTCGGCTGCGGAGATGGTCATCAACCCGCAGCGCGGCGTGGTGGCCGCGCGCGGGCAGCGACCATTGAATGTCGGCTGAATGTCGGCGTCCGAGGCTTTACCGTGGCGTCAGCGCGCACGCGAACGCCGCCTGATTGGAGCATCGATGTCAGTATGGAATCTCGGGCACCAATAGCCAATGGGACATCCGCACCACCTGTGCTTAGGCCTTGTCCCGACAGCGCGCTACGACTTGTCTAGGTCAGTGGAGAAATGTCTCGCCCAGAGTGCAAGGAGTCCCATTGCACTGATCCTCCGGGCCAGCGATATTGGCGGAGCAGAGGGTGCGGGATCAGCTGGGAGGGCCTGATCTAGCTCACCTGGCAGGTGATTCGGGCATCGGGAGGTGGTCAGGCGGCAGTGAGCCAGGAGCAATGAGTAAGAAGAGACGGGGGCTGAGACCAACCGATGCCAGGCGGAGGTCCGCCCCGGGGGCTCCCACAGCCGCACGCTTGACAGCCGGCCGTCTCCTGGCCCCGAGCTGGGCTCGGGACCTGGCCAGTGGCCGACCGGCCAAGACAGCCGTGGTCGACGTCGTCATCCCCGTCTTCAACGAGGAACGCGCGCTTTCGTCCAGCGTGCACCGGCTTTGGGCATATCTCGAGGCCCAGCTCCCCGTCGCCTGGCGGATCGTCATCGCTGACAATGCGAGCACCGACCAGACCTGGCTGGCCGCCCAGCACTTGACGGATACCCTCCCGCACGTGGAGGCTATTCATCTCGACCGCAAGGGTCGGGGTCTGGCACTGAAGACCGCCTGGCTGAACAGCGATGCCGACGTTCTCAGCTACATGGACGTGGACCTGTCCACTAATTTGGAAAGCTTCCTGCCTCTTCTCGCCCCCTTGTTGACGGGGCACAGCGACGTGGCCATCGGGACGAGGCTCGCCCCGCGCGCCCGGGTGACGCGCCAGCTAAAACGAGAGGTGCTCTCCCGCGGCTACAACGGGCTGATTCGAACCGGCTTCGGGGCCGGTTTCAGCGATGCGCAATGCGGCTTCAAGGCGATCCGGGCGTCGGCCGCTCGCAAGCTCCTGCCGTTGGTCGAAGATTGCTCCTGGTTCTTTGACACCGAGCTCCTGCTCCTGGCTGAGAGGAACGGTATGCGAATCTTCGAGGTGCCTGTCGATTGGGTGGAGGATCTCGACTCGCGAGTTGTCATCCGTCGCACCGTGGCAGAGGACCTGCTGGGGTTGTGGCGTATGCGGCGGGCGTTCTGGCGGGGGGACGGTGTCACGCGAGACGGCGTCGGTGACTTGCTGGCATCCGGCTTGACCTAAGTCAATCCGCCTGGGCTGAGCGGCGGTTGAAGCCCGGGTATGGGTCTCAATCTGGCGGTTGAGACCACTCCAGGCGGTTATCGCCGCCCGGCTGAGCAGCGCCCGGGACTCCTGCCCAGACCGATCCGGGACGGCGGCTTGACCCGGTGGCGTGTCGCCCATTCTTTCCCGGCCAACGCCAGCCTATGCTCTGCCCCCGTGAGAAGTCGCGCGCTCCATCGTCACTGCCAGAGTCGGCCCCGCATCGCTCTCCGCGGTCCGCGCCGGCGCCTGCCTGGCTGCTCTTTGGGTCGTGCCCTGCACAGCGCTGGGTCACTGGTCAGTGGGAGCGGGTTAGACAGTTGAGCGGCGTTCGCTGGTCTGAGTTGCGGGCGCCCAGGGCGCATCGCACCTCGCACGAACTGCCCTGGACGGCCACCCTGAACACCGCTGGCGAGCGGGTCGGATTCGAGTCGGAGCTGCCCTGGGCATGTCGGCTGTTGGAGGAGATGGCCGGATCCGATCTCATTCGAGGGCCTGGTCACGAGCCGACCGTCCGAGTCAGGATTGAGCGCAGTCACCGGCCCTTCGAGGTCGATGGCCGGGAGCCACTGACCCGAGGCGCGTGGCTGCGCGACGGCCAGGTGATCATGGAGGACGTTTGCAGCTCGGGCTTCGACCTGCGGGTTACGACCGGGTCGGCCGCGCCGATCTTCGACTTCCGCTGGCGACCGCGGCCGCAAGTCCGGCTCGCCACCAATTTGCTGCGGGTGCGCGCCAAATTGCTCACCCGCGCCGTGCTGGGCCAATACCCGGCTCTCTGGTCCGCCGGCGCGCGCGGCCGGGTCCCGCTCCACGCGCCCGCCTGCACCGTGGGTGCTCGAGTGGCGCTGGTTGCTGGGCCCGCCGGTGTCGGCAAGTCGACACTCCTCCTCCGCGAGATAGCAGCCGGCGGCGCGGCCACCTCCGATAACATCGGCGTCGGCGACGGCAGCTCGGTCTGGGGCCTTGTGGAGCCGCTGCGCGTCGAGGTTCGAGGCCGGCGCACCACCAGTGGGCGCGGCGAGGTCGACTTCGGCGGCCGCGTGCCCGTTCTCGAGCCGGACATGCTAGTTGTGCTGCGTCGCAGCTTGGCTGAGTCCGCGTCGGTGAGAGCCTGCGAGGCCGAGCTGGCCGCGCGTGCCCTCGTTACCGGCACCTACGCCGCCGGCGAGCTGCGCCGCTACTGGGCCTTCGCGGCCACGTTGAGCGCAGGTACCGGAGTCGGACCGGACCATCCCCCCATCGCGGAGGTTGGGCGGCGCTTCGCGGCCCGCCTGCGCTGCCTCGAGATTACGCTCGGCCGCCGCCCCGGAGCGCGGTTGGGACAGCTGCTTAAGTCGGCCGAAGCCCGGCCTTCTCGGTTGGAGGTACTAGCTTGAATATCGACTCCACAACTTCGGGAGACGAAAGCTTCACTCGCATCCACCACCCACAGCGCAGCGCCGTGCCAGCGCCTGGGGCGCTGCTCGATTGCGATCACGACGGCGGCAACGGCCGGAGTGACCACTGGGACCACGGCCATGGGCACGACCCCAAGCGCGACCTGCAACGGCCGCGGATCTACGACAGCCTCGACCATCCGGCTGAGCCGGAGGCCCTCGCCGTCCTTGCCGAGGGGCTGCGCGACGCCGACCTCGCGGCCCCTCCCGTCGTGCTGCCCGACTTCTTTCACAAGCAGAACATGGAGATGCCGTCGAGCATCGCTGTAGCCACCCGAGACACCATCCGGCCCACCCTGACCAGCGCCTCCGTAAATTGCGGCATGGCCCTGATCGCGCTGGACGGCGAGCGGCCCAAGCGAACGGCGGTCGACGCGTTCTACGGCGCCGCCCGGCGCCGGTACCCGGTGCCGCCAAGCCGCCGCCTGGAGCTCACCCACGAGGAAGTGCTGCGCTCCGCGGTGGAGGGCGCACCTTTCGCGATGGACCGCTGGGCAGCCGACCCTGACGACATCGCCCGCATCGAGGAGGGGGGGCAGCTCGACCTTGCCCCTTACGGCGGCGCCCAGAGCGTCCGCGACGACTTGCCCTGGCTTCTGACGCAGCTGTCGCGCATGCGCTTTGGGACCATCGGCCCCAGCAACCACTTCCTGGAGCTGCAGGAGGTCGAGGAGGTGCTCGACGGAGACACCGCTTCCCGACTGGGCCTGCACCAGGGCCAGATTACGCTCCAGTACCACAACGGCGGCGGCCCTTTGGCCGGCGCCATGGGGGCCCTGTTCGGTAAGCGGAAGAAAGTCAACAGCACGCTCCGGAAAGTGATGCTCCTGCAGAAGCCGGCCTACCACCTGGCCACTGCCCGCTCGCTTGAGCAACTGCGCCTGCGCCTGCAGCTCTACTTCGGCGACGGCTGTCCGCCGGTGGAGCGCTTCAGCGAGGAGGGCCGTCGCTTGATGCTGTCCCGCGCGGTGGCCATGAACTACGGCTTCGCGTTCCGCCAGGCCACTTATGCGAGCCTGCGCCGGCTGGCGCGCGAGCACCTCTGCTCAGGAAGCCGCCTGATCGTCGACTCTCCGCATAACTCGATCTACGAGGAGGAGGTCGACGGGCGCACGGCCATCGTCCACCGCCACAACGCCTCCCGCGCCTACGGTCCCAAACTGATGGCCGCCCACCCGATCTTCTCGGTGACAGGCCAGCCGGTGCTGGTCCCGGGGACCAGTCGGACCTGCTCCTACCTCTGCGTGGGGACCAACGAGTCACGGCCGAGCCTGCACACGGCTTGCCACGGCACCGGTAGCATCGTCAAGGACTTCGCCAACCGTGGGCTCTCCGGGCCGGATCCCCAGGGCCGGGCGACACTGCGCTACAGCTACGACAGTGACGATGCCAAGGTGGTCCAACACCTGGACAACCGGGGCGTCGACGAGGGCCTCCAAATCATGGTCGCTGAGCGTCTGGTCCGCCCGGTGGCGCGGCTCCGCCCGATCGCCGTCCTCAACTGATGCGGTGCCCCCAGCTGCGTAGCTGTCATGGGCGGCTCGCCGGCCTGCTGGCGGCGCTCCTGGCCGGTGTCTTCACTCTCGCCTGCGGTGCCACGCCCGGTGCTCCAGCGGGGCCCGCCGCTGCGGTCTCGCCGGCCGCCGCTGGCTATCTGGTCCGTGGCGTGTACGGCAAGGATGGCTCACCTGACGGGCACAGCAAGCAGATGCAGGCCGGGTTCAACACCTTTGACGTCAACCCCGACCGAAGCCAGCTCGACGCATTGCCGGCCGGCGCCAAGGCATTCGTCTGGCTTGGCGGCTGGAAGAAAGACTCGTGCACCTTCGAACGCGATGACAACACGGTGGTCAGGCTGCTGCAGGGCATCCGGGGCCACTCCGCCATCGGCGCCTTCTTCCTGGGTGACGAGCCGCTAGTCTCGGCCTGTCCAGGCGGACCTGCAAAGTTTCGCGCCCGCACTGCGCTTGTCCACCGCTTCGACGCAAGGCCCACCTTCACTGTGATCCAGGAGTACGACCCCAGGACCGGGGAGCGGTTCCCCTATGCACCCTGGCGGGGCACCGTGGACATCATTGCGATCGATGTCTACCCCTGCTCCTTCGCCAACGGCTGCAACTGGAACCTGATCCCCGATGCCATCGCCGCCATCGACCGGCTCCACGTGCCGTACTGGGCAGTGCTGCAGGATTTCCAGGACGACTACTACCGGCTTCCGTCCGCCGCGGAGCTGGCCCATCAATGGCAGCTCTGGCGGGCCAGTCGAGCCACCGGCTACCTGGTCTTCAGCTGGCACTGGAAGAGCACCGAGCTCAGCAGCTACCCGGACAATGTGGCCCAGCTGGCGACTGAGAACCGGGTCCCCTTCACGACGACCGGCTGACGCCCAATCCCGGCCTCAGCGGCAACGGGCTGGTCCGCTGCTCGCTGCTGCGGGGGGCGATCGCTGCCAACCACGGCCCCGCAACGGCGCGAGGCCATGTCCCAGCATCGCTCCGGCTGGTGATCGAGTCGAGCCCGAGCGACCATGGGTCATGGCTTGACATCTGTGCTGTGATTGCCGCAGGCTAGGCGACCACCAGAGACGAACGGTCCGACAGGCGTGCGCCCGGCTCGGTGCCGCCGTCCAGGGGGTAGCAAGGACCGGCTCGAATCTCCTGCCGCTATGGCTGCGGGGGGCGTTCGAGGCCGGTCGGGAGGTTGCATGAGTGCGAGCTGGATGAGAATCAGGGTGAAGGGAGACCGGTTCTTCGCCGACGCAGTCACCGATGCGGGGCGGGCCGGCTCGTTCGTCGTGAGGCGACGCGTTCCGCAGAGCGTGAGAGCGAGGTGAGCGGCTTGCCGGGCTCGCTGCGAAAGCCGGCTATGTGGGCGATAGGTCTGGCGCTGGCCGCCGCCGGCTGCTCGTCGACCGCTGGGGTCGAGCCGCCCAGCGCCCCGCAGCGCGCCGGCCTGTCTGTGGCCGACCGGCCGGAGGTCGAGACCAACCCGGCGACGTCTCCATCGCCGACCCCGGTGGCCGTCCAACTCGCTCCTCGGGCAGCCGGCGCCCGCCCCGGCGCGGCGAAGCCGTCAGCGGGTGCCAGGTCGACCTCTGCGCCTGCCCGGTCGACCTCTGCGCCCGCCCGGCGGGGGGTGTACCGGTTCAACTCGGAAGCCTGGCGGGCTATGGCGGCAGCCGGGTTCAACGCAGCGACCGACGGCGGCGTTGCCAGCCTGGGACAGGCCGAGGCAGCGGCGGGACTGAACGGCATGGTCTGGGTACCCGCCTATGACAATCGCTCCTGCCAGCAGACCATGAGCGACGCTGCCATCGTTGCGGTCGTGACTGACAACGTCCGCTCCGGCTATGGTGGGTTGACCTACCAGATCGGCGACGAGCCGACCGCCAACGGCTGCGCTGCAGCCCCTGTTTACTCGCACCTGACTGGGCTGGTGCACTCGGCCGACCCCCGCGCGCAGACCTGGGTGGCGGACGACCAGTTCAACGACCCCGATACCGGTCACTGGCCGGCCGGCCTGCCTATGAACGGCACCGTGGATGTGCTGGCCTTCGACGTCTACCCCTGCCAGTCGGGCCCCTGCGACTACGGAATGATCGACCAGGCGGTCAACCGCATACATCAGGCAGGTGTTGCCAAGTGGGAGTTCATACTGCAGGACTTCAACGCCTCCTCCTGGCGGTGGCCGAGCCCGGCGGAGCTGAGAACTCAGTTCGAGCACTGGCAGCACCAGGGCGCGAGCGGCTACTGGATCTTTGCCTGGGACTACCAGGACGGCAACCTCGCCGACCAGGCCGGGCACGTTGCCGCCCTGCAATGGATCAACCGCCAGCCAGTCTGATTGCGCGTCAAACGCGGAAGGTGCTGACCGGCGCTAGCCGACCTGGCTTGGGACGGCGTCCCAGCCCACTCTGGGCTTATGTCCCCGATGGGTCTGGGCGGGGTGGGAGGCGACCGGCCTAGCCCTCAGCCAATTCGCGTCACACTTGCCGCCCGGCTGCCAGTCGAAGCCTGAGGCGCGCTGGACCTGGACATGGGCGAATGACCTAGACCCTCAGGGACCGCCCCGCCCGGGCGGCTGGCAATCCCCATTTTCTTCTCCAAGGGGCGGCGGCAAGGTTAAGGTTGTGGAACTTAACGAAGCGGCTAATCGCATTCTGCGCGGCCATCTGAAACTGATTGCGGCGCTCGTGTTGCTCGGCCTAGCGCTGGCCTCTGGCGTCTATTTTGCCGGCGGTGTCAAGTACACGGCCGCGAGTCGCGTCCAACTCGGGACACCCGACCCGCAGGACCCCGCCCAGGCGGTAGCCATCGCGGATACGGCGCGTGCAGTTGTCACCAGCCCCAGTCACGTCCAGTCCGCCATCAACGTGGCCGACGTCAATCGAACAGTGCCCGAAGTCACCAAGGCCATTACTGTCCAGCCCCTCGGCTCGTCCGGCGTGGTGGAGCTCAGCGTCACCGATACCGACCCGAGCGTGGCCGCCACGCTCGCTAATCGGCTGGCGGACGACCTGCTTCTTACCCGCGTGAGCAACAGCCGGGGTGCCGACCAACTGCCCGGCCTGCAAAGGCAGATCGATGCCGATTCCCAAGCGATCGTGGACATCGACACGCGGACGGCGGATCTGAACAACAAACTCGCCTCCCTGAGCGACGTCCCTGCCAGCCCGGCGAACGAGGGTGCCATCGCACTTCAGATCCAGATCGTGACCAACCAGTTGAACGGACTGCAGCAGCAGCGCAGCAGCCTGGTTCAGGAGCTTGGAAACCTGCACACCCAGCGCGACGCGCTGCTCCAGAACAGCGGCGCCCAGTCGCCGGCGGTGATCCAGCAGGCCACCCCGCCGAGTTCGCCGGACCGCACGCAACTGCCTGTCGACTTGGCGCTCGGCGGCCTGCTGGGCCTAGTGGCCGGCGTCGCCCTGGCAACCATCATGGAGGTCCTCCGCCCGACCTTGATCGGCCGTCGGGCTCTGGCCGACCTGCTCGGGGTGCCGGTCATCGGCCATCTCGACGGGGGGTCGCCGGCGGTCTTTACCAGCCTCCCAGCGCCGCTTACACAGCGCCTTCATCTGGCCGCGCAGGCCGCCGGCGTCAGCGTAGTTCGCTTGATCGGGGCGCCGACTACCGACGGGATCCCGACGCTGGCCAAGCGGCTCCAGCGCTCGGTCGCGGCGGCGGACAGTTCGAGTCTGGCCGTCCAGTCCTACGGTGCCTCGGACCCAGCCCCCAACGGAGACTGGTCAGTCGGGCTGGTGGTGCTTGCCCCCGAGGTCCTGAAGAAGGTCGAGCTGCAGCCGCTCATGGACCTGATCCGGCTGTCGCGCTGGCCGGTGCTCGGTGTCATTACATACGGCGCCGCCGGCCTGCCGAGCTCGCCGCGCAACGGGCACCGCCAGGAGACCGAGCTGAGCCCCACCGTCGCCTTGGCCGAGAGCTCACGGACGGTAGAGCGGTGAGCGCGCCGGTCGAGGTTGGGCGCCCGGTCCCCTTGCGGATCCCCTTCTGCCGGACCGAGATCAGTCTCGAGGCACGGGTGGCGGCCCAGCGGATCCTGGCCTCAGGCTGGATCACCTCCGGACCTGAGGTCATCGAGTTCGAGCGTGAGTTCGCGGAACACGTCGGCGCGCGCCACGCCGTGGCTGTGTCCTCCTGCACCGCGGCGATCGAGATCGGCCTGCGATCCTTGCAGTTGCCGCCTGGCAGCCGGGTACTCACTTCGACGGTCACCTTCTGCGGCGCAGTCCACGCGATCACCCGGGCCGGTCTGGTGCCGGTGCTCTGCGACGTCGATCCGGAGACGTTGATGCCTAACGCGGCCACGACGCGGGCGGCGGTTCGCCGCGCCGGGGGGGCCGACGCCATGGTGGCGCTCCACTTCGCGGGCCAGCCGGCCCCCGTCGAGGAGCTGGCAGAGGCGGCCGGGCTACCGCTCAGCCGGGTGGTCGAAGACGCCGCGCATGCGATCGGCACTTGGGCGGGTGCGCGGCCGGTGGGCACGATCTCCGCCGCGACGTGCTTCAGCTTCTACGCGACGAAGAACCTGCCGATCGGTGAGGGCGGCATGCTCACAACCGACCTTCCGGCCGTCGCGGCGGCGGCGCGTGAGCTGCGGCTCCACGGGATGAGCGCAGACGCCTGGCGCCGCTATCTGCCGGGCCGGGCCAGCTGGCGCTACGAGGTCAAAAGCGATGGACTGAAGGCGAACATGACTGACCTTCAGGCGGCGATGGGCCGAGCCCAGCTGCGCCACCTTGGCTCCTGGCAAGCCCGCCGGGCCGAGCTTGCAGCGATCTTCGACGCCGGCCTGGCCGGCGTGCCCGGGATCCGCCTGCCGGCCCGGCCGGCGACGGGCCGCCATGCCTGGCACCTCTACGTTGTGCAGGTCGAACCTGAGTTCGGGCTCGACCGGGACACCCTGATCGAACGCCTCTCAGCACGCGGAATCGACTGCTCGGTGCACTTCATCCCGCTCCATCACCAGCCACACTTTCAGCGGCTGCTCGGTCCGGACCTGGAGAGGGCCTTCCCCGCTGCCGACATTGTCTTCGAACGGATCGTGTCCCTGCCCTTCTTCGCCAGCCTGGGCGATCACGAGGTCGAGCGCGTCTGTTCCGAGATCGCCGGCTTGAGCGAGCAGTCGCGTGCCACGACCGGCGACCTGCATTTGGAGCTGACCCGATGATCGAACCCGTCACCGACCCGGATATCCCACTGCTGACCCGACCCCGCCACCGAGTCCGCCTGCGCACGCTCATCGTGGGCGCCGGTGAGGCGGGCCAGGTTCTCGCCCGGGACCTGCTGAGGAGCCCCGAGCTGGGCCTTGAGCCGCTGGGCTTTCTCGACGACAACGCGTTCGCCGAGGAGGTGGACGGACTGCCGATCGTCGGTACGACCGCCGAGCTGGCGGAAGTCGCCCACCGGCACTCCATCGCGGCCGTCATCATAGCCATCCCGTCGCTCAGCAATGCCGAGATTCGCCGGCTGGCCGAGGCAGCTGCGTCGGCGGCTGTTTCCGTTCGATACCTTCCCTCGTTCGGCGCCGCCATCGAGCGCGACGCTCGCATCTCAGATCTCCGCAGGATGCGGGTGGACAAGCTGCTGGGTCGGGACGAGCTGCATGTGGTCCGCTCCGACTCACGGGAGTTGATTCAGGGCAAGCGAGTCCTTGTCACCGGCGCCGGCGGCTCAATCGGTAGCGAACTCTGCCGCCAAATCAAAGGCTTCGACCCCAGCCGGCTGCTGATGCTCGACCATGACGAGTCGAACCTGCACAGGATGCTCATGGAGCTGACCGGCAAGGCGCTGCTTGACAACCCCGAGCTCATCATCGCCGACATCCGTGACCGCGATCGCATCCGACAGCTGTTCAGGCACTGGCGACCGGAGGTCGTCTTTCACGCGGCGGCCCACAAGCACCTGCCGCTGCTTGAGCTGCACCCGTGTGAGGGCGTCAAGTCTAATGTGCTGGGCACCCGCTGGCTGGTGGACGCTGCGCGCGAGTTCGGCACTGAGCGCTTCATCCTGATCTCCACCGACAAGGCGGCCGACCCCACATCAGTGTTAGGGGCGACCAAGCGCCTGGCCGAGATGATCGTCGAGATGAATGCACGCCCCCCGACCAAGTTCGCCTCCGTGCGCTTCGGCAATGTTCTGGGCAGCCGCGGCTCCTTTCTCAACGTTCTCACCGACCAGCTCCAGAACGGCGAGCCGATCACCGTGACGCACTCCGACATGACACGGTTTTTCATGACCGTCGAGGAAGCTGTGGGACTGGTGATCGAGGCGGCCGGGCTCGCCAACGCGGGCGAGACATTCGTGCTCGACATGGGCAAGCCGGTCAAGATCCTCGACCTGGTCCACAACACGGCTGCCCTGATGCACGTCGTCGAGGATGACTTGGACATAGTCTTCACCGGGCTGCGGCCTGGTGAGAAGCTCGACGAGACGCTCTTCAGCGAGACCGAGCAGCACGTGACAACACTTCATCCGCGGATCTGGGCCACGGTTCGCAGGGCACCGGACGCCGAGCTGGGCACCTACTTAGACCGGCTTTGCGAAGTTGCCCAGCGCAACCGCATGCACGAGGTGAGGAAGATTCTGGCCGAGCGGTTCCCCGAAGTGGGCCGCCCGATGTCGACGACCACTGATTCGATGGCCGCCTACTACCCAGATGACTTCTGATGATCCACGTCGCGCAGATCGTCACCCGGTTCATCGCGGGTGCCGGAGGCGTCGCCCTGCGGGGCGCCCAGGCACTGGACCCCCACTGCTACCGGGTCAGCATCCTGGCAGCTGACGGCGGCCCGCTGCTGGCCGAGGCTGAGCGCTCCGGCTTCGAAGTGGTGCGCCTACGGCACCTGCGGCCGGAGGTCAATCCCCGCGAGGACCTCCGCTGCCTGCACGAGCTAACCCACGAGCTGGCCACGCTGCGGCCGGACGTCGTCCACACCCACAGCGCCAAGGCCGGTGCACTGGGCCGGATGGCGGCGCGGCGGGCGGGCGTGCGCGCCACCGTCCACACCTTTCACGGCTTCCCCTTCCACGACTTCCAGATGCCGATCATGCGCCGAACCTACATTGAGATCGAGCGCCGTCTCGGCCGCCACACCGACCGCTTCCTGGCCGTGGGAGCCAATGTGGCGGCCGACGCCGTTCGACTGGGGATCGCTTCCCCCGAGCGGCTGCGGGTGATCGCGCCCGCCATCGACACCAGCAGTATCGTCGCCGCCAACCCTTCGTCACGCGCGGAGGCGCGCCGGCGCCTGGGCGTCCGGCCAGACGCGCCGGTGGTGGGTACGGTGGGCAGGCTTGCCGGCCAGAAGGCGCCCGAGCACATGCTCGACGCCTTCCAGAGGCTCGGCCGGACCGACGCCAGATTCGTCTGGATCGGCGGCGGCCCTCTGGAGCGACGCATGCGCGAGCTGGCCGGCCGCCGCGGGCTGCAGAATCGCTTCCTCTTTCTGGGTGAGCGCCGCGACGTCGGCTACCTGCTCCCGGGACTCGACGTCTTCGCGATGTCCAGCCTCTACGAGGGCCTGCCGTGCTCGATCGCCGAGGCGATGACCGCTGGCGTGCCGGTGGTGGCGACAGCCGTCAACGCGGTTCCCGAGCTGGTAGTTCCCGGCAGAACCGGCATCCTGGTTCCCGCCGGCGCCCCGGCCCTGCTCGCGCGAGCTATCGGGCACCTCCTGGACCACCCGGAGGAACGCACCCGGTTGGCGGCGGGGGCTCGGACCCAGGTCCACGATCGCTTCGACCCGGCTCAGCTCGGCAGCGACCTGGCCGAAACCTATTCCCAGCTGCTCGAGGAGCACCGTGACGCTCCAGCGGTTCGGCTCAGTGAGGTTACTACCGCATGAACGACTCGATGCAGATCACGTACCTCGGCCACGCCGGCTTGCGCGTGGACGGGCCCGACGTGAGCATTTTGATGGACGGCTGGCTCTCTCCTCGAGGCGCCTTCCTCGCCGCCTGGTATCAGTTCCCGAGCAACGCTCACCTGGACCACCGTGGGCTGCTCGACGTCGAGTACGTGACAGTCTCCCACGAACATCTGGACCACCTCGACGAGTCAGTGCTCGGGCGCCTGCCCGACCGGACTGTCGTTCTGACCCCCAAGTATCCCTCGGACAACGTGGCCGAACGGCTGCGTCGGGCGGGCGTGAAGCGCTTGATCGAGGTCCCCGCCTGGGAGCGCTTCCAGCTGACAGAGCGGGGCGACTGGCTGACCTTCATCACGGAGCAGTCGCCGATGTGCCACGACGCTGCCGTGCTGGTCTCTCTGGGCGGCGCCTCGCTGCTGCACTGCAACGACGCCCGGCTGACCGTCGGCCAGGCCCGGCGGGCGGCCCATGAGTGCGGCGGCCGGATCGACGTCATGCCGCTCCAGATGTCCGGGGCGTCCTGGCACCCGATCTGCTACGAGTACCCGGCCGAGGAGATGGCGCAGATCTCGGCCATGAAGCGGAATGGCAAGTTCAAGGCGGTCGGCCAGCTCGTCCGCATGGTCAAGCCGGAGCTAGTTGTGCCCTTCGCCGGCCCAATGTGCTTCCTGGACCCGGAGCTGCAGCACCATAACCGCTGGATTCGCTCCCCAGGCATCTTCCCCGACATGCAGCAAGCGGCCGACTTCCTGAGCACCCGTCTGCCCAACCAGACTGTTCAGCAATGGATGCCCGGCGACAGGTACGACCCGCTGGCCAAGGAGCTTCTGCGCGACCCGCAGTGGGCGGACTTTCGGTTCGACGACGCCGATTCCTACATCGATTCCTATGCCGAGGCCCGCCTGCCGGAGATCGAGGCCTTTCGGGCCGCCCACCCGACCCCCGGGCCCGAGCTGGCGGACAAGTTCGTTGAGCACTTTCGCCGGCTCGGCGAACTCAGTCCCTACTTTCTGGAGCGGATCGACATGACAGTCCGCTTCGAGCTGGTGGGCGAGATGGAGGGTCGTTGGGATGTCCACCTGCGGCCCCCCGGCGTCAAGGTGGACCTCGGTGGCGGTACGGCCGACGTCGGCTATCGTTTCCGGCTTGATCCCCGCTGGTTGGCCCCGGTCATGGACGGCAAGATTGCTTGGGAAGACTTCTTCCTCTCCCTCCGCTTTCAGGCCTGGCGCGACCCCGACATCTACAACGACTACCTGATCGGCCTGCTCAAGCACGCCGACGAGCAGGCCCTGTCGGCTGTCGAGAAGTATGAGCTGGGCCGGGCCAACGACGAGAAGATAGTCGTCAGTTCCGAGCACGGCAACTACGAAATCGCACGTTACTGCCCCCACGCGGGCGAGGATCTCGCCATCGGCAGCACGGTGGTGGACGGCGTCATTCGCTGCCTCGGCCACAACCTGGAGTTCGACCTGAAGACGGGAAGTTGCCTCAACGCCCGCTGCGACCCACTCTTCACACGGCCTCTGGCCGAACTGCAGACAGCCGGCCGGACGGCGCGGATCGAGTAGTGCGCTCTGAGGCCGCCGGCGACAGCTTCGAGGCGCGCCTGCGCGCGGTCCGCCGCCGGCGGCGTGCCGCGCTGGTGCGGACCTGGCTGGGCACCGCACTGTGGGCCGGTTTGGCCGGCGGCATGGTGCTGTTGGTTTCGGCGATGGTCGGGCTGCGGCTGTGATCAGCGCGCTCCGGGTCGGGTCTGGCAGCGAGCCGGCGGCCGAGCTGCTTGCTGCCCGGCACCAGCGCACCGCCTCAGTGCCCCGCGTGGTGCTGCTGTCGGCCCAGGCGGCGGTGATCCTGCTGCCGATGATCCGGCCGACAGGACCCGGCAACTCCTCGCCGGTGGATCTGGCGATCGCCGCCGCTATCGCGACCTTCCTGCTCTGGGCAGGCTGGTCGGGGATCAAGCTGCGCGCGCCCTACTGGGGGGCCTGGTCCCTACTGATCGCCGGAGGCGTGGTCGGGGCGCTGGCGGGTGGCCGCCCGGGTCCTGCGCTGCTCGACGTCGCCCAGGACCTGGTGCTGATGCTCTGGGTGCTGGCGCTGGTCAACATCTGCCGCTATCCCGATGCGTTCCGGGTAGTGATCAGGACCTGGGCAGTGGCGGCGCCGGTCTGGGCCGGGGTGTTGGTAGTCGCCTACTTCGGCCACATCGACGCCGTCTCCGGTGTCACCGCTCGCCTCGGGGTCCGCGCCGGCATGCTCTTCGCCGACCCGAACATGGCTGCCAACTACTGGTCCATGTCGGCCATGGTGGTGGCCGCCACCAAGTACCCGGCGCGCCGGTCGCTGCGGGTGCTCGCCTACATCGCCTTGGCACTCAGCATCGTGTTCAGCGGCTCGAACGGGGGCGCCTTCTACCTGGCGCTGGCCACTTTCATTGTCATCATCGGCTGGGGTTACCGGCGCTTTGGCATGCAGGGTGCCATCGGGCTGGCGTGCGCGGGCATTCTCATGGGCGGTGCCGCGCTCAACCTGGTCCAGCCACAGAAGATCCAGGCGTGGGCCGTAGCCTCCAATGTGCCTCTTCTACGCGATTCCTTCGGCCGGGCCGACCAGAGCCTGGGCCAGCGCACCCAGCTCGTGAACGAGACCCTGGCCCTCCTCGATCAGGGCGGGCTTTGGGGGCTGGGACCGAACACCACCATCGACAACCTGCGGGGGCGGCAGCAGGCCAACTTCGTCCACGAGGCTCACGACGACTACATCGAGGCGCTGGTCGAGCGCGGCGTGATCGGCTTCGCCGGCATCTTCCTGCTGGTCGGCTCGGTGGTGGTTCGGGCGCGCGCAGTCTCTGCTCGGGAACTGGCGCCAGGCTATTCGGAGGCGCTGCCCAACCGGGTGCCCCTGATCGCCGCCCTGCTTGGCTTTGCCGCCTCGGCCACGTTCTATCAGGTCCTCCACTTCAGGCATGGCTGGGCGCTGCTCGGGCTGCTGGCCGCGCTCCACCTGTGGGGCTATCGGCCTGCCGGCGAGGTGGCGCGCAGGTGAGCCTGGTCTCGCGGGTCATCGGGCGCTGCTGGCACCTTCGCCGGAGCCCATTCGTCGGCAACCTGGTCGCGCTCGGCGGGTCGCTGGCCAGCGTTGCGGTGGCGAGCCTGCTGGTCGCCCGAGTGGGAGGTCCCTACGCCGTCGGCCAATACGCCCTGCTGCGGATACTGCCGTGGCTGGTGGCGATCATCGTATCGAGCGGCCTGCCCTACGCCATCTCCTACTTTCTTGCCGGACCGACCCGGGGCGATCGCCGGGTCCCGTCGACCATCCTGGCCATGACCCTGCTCGCCTCAGTGACCGCGATGGCGGTCTGGGCGGGGGCTTCGCCGCTGCTCCGTCCTCTGTTTTTCAGAGACCTCAGCACAGTGCTGGTCGCCTGGGCAGGGCTGAAGGTGGGCAGCCGGCTGGTCGTCATCACCGCCAAGGCGGCGTCTCAGGGCAGTGACGATCTCGCCGGCAGCAACGTCGGCATCCTCCTTGAGGAGCTGTCGTTTCTGCCGATCTACCTGGTGCTCACCATGCTGCATGGAGGCTACGGAGCGATCATCGGCTCGCTCGTGCTGGCCGATGTCTTCACCGGCGCAGTGGTCTGGCTGCGCCTCGCCCGGCGTGGCTTCTTCCGCGGCTTGGGCCGGCCGTCCCTCGAGCTGGGGCGCCGGATCGCAGCATTCGGGTTCCGCAGCCAGATTGGGAACATGATGACGCTGCTCAACCTCCGGCTGGACTTCGTGCTGGTGGACATCCTGGTCGGGACAGCGGCGCTCGGTACCTACTCAATCGCCTCCAAGTACGCCGAGCTGGTCCGGCTGCCGCCGATCGCCGCCAACTGGGTGCTCTACCCGCGTTTTGCCAAGGACGACCCAGCCAAGGCAGTCCATCGCGCCAAGCGGATGATCCTCCGCCTCGGGCTGCTGACCGCGTTCAGCTGCCTGCCGCTGCTTCCGGCCTCAGGCCTGATCATCCCAAGGCTCTACGGGCACTCCTTCGAGGGCGCCATTCTGCCTGCGCAGATCCTCTTCCTCGGCCTGATGGGCGAGGGCGTTGGGGCGGTGATCAACGCCTTTCTCTACGGCCGTGGCAGACCTGGCCTGGCCTCGATCGCCTCCGGCAGCGCCCTGGTTGTGACGCTCGTGCTAGATCTCCTGCTGATCCCGCGGCTGGGCTCGGTGGGGGCGGCGATCACATCCAGCATTGCCTACCTGACCACTGACGCCCTGCTGGTCGCCTTCTTCCTGCTGATGAGCCGGCCGGGCCGACTGCTGCCGAAGCTCGCGCCGATCTTTCCCGACCTGCCAGCCCTGCCGCCCAGCCGGGTGCGACGGGCTGTCGACATAGCCGTCGCGGCGGCCGTACTGCTGGTCAGCTGGCCGCTGCTACTGCTCCTGGCCCTGGCAGTCCGGATCAGCGCGGGCGGCAGCGCCATCTTCAAACAGGAACGGGTGGGCGAAGGCGGTGTGCCGTTCATCTGTTACAAGTTTCGCAGCATGCGGCCGGTGGTGGGCGGCCCGGGCGTCACCGCTGCCGGGGATCCCCGGATCACCCGGCTGGGCCGGATCCTGCGCGCGACCAGCCTGGACGAGCTCCCTCAGCTGCTGAACGTGCTCCAGGGCGACATGACCCTGGTCGGTCCCCGGCCGGAGAGCATCGAGTTGGCCAGGCGCTACCCGCGCGGGCTGCGGGAGATCTTCGCCTACCGTCCCGGGCTGACCGGTCTGACTCAGGTCCACATGCGCGAGAACCTGCCGCCCGGCCTGCAGGACGTGGAGCGGCACTACCTGGAGGAGATGGTTCCATGGCGTGTGGCAATGGACCTTGAGTACCTGGATGACCCCTCGCTCGGCCGCACGATCGGCGTGATGGCGGAGACTGTCGACCACGTTATCGAGCATGGACGAGTCCGGCTGCGCCACGAGCGTGACCAGTTTCGGGACGGAGCGGAGCCAGTGAACGGGCAGCGAAGCGCTGCCGTCTCGGGCGGCAGCCAAGGGAGGGCAACACGGTGATGATGGAATGGATTGCTCGGCGGCAGAACAAGCTGCGATCTGCGACGCTGGCCGCCGCGCTGGCGCTGGCGGGCGGGCTGCTGACTGGCGTAGGCGCCCAGGGGGCGGGTTCGACCCTTTACGTCAACATCGGCAGTGCCAGCTGCAGCGACTCGGGCTCTGGCACCCAGGCCCAACCTTTCTGCCACATCCAAGCGGCGGCAACCCAGGCGACCGCGGGGCAGACCGTCAGCGTGACCGCCGGGACTTACAACGAGGACGTGTCGCCAGCGGCGTCGGGCACTTCCAGTGCCCCGATCACGTACACAGCGGCGGCCGGCGTCAAGGTGACCGGGGGCATCGAGGGCTTCGCGCTCTCCAGCCGCAGCTGGATCACCATCCACGGATTTACGGTGACCACCACCACCGGCCCCGGAATCTACACCAATGGCGGCTCCAATCTGACCATTGATGGCAACCATGTGACCAAGGCCGGCTCCCCCAACCCAGGCCAGACTGCGGCCGGCATCCAGCTCGTCGGCACCACCAACTCGCTGATCTCCAACAACCTCACCGACTACAACACCGATCCCGGCATCTACCTCAGCACCGGCTCGACAGGTAACGACGTCAACCACAACGTTTCTGCCTTCAACGCCGAGCAGTGGCAGCGCAACGCGCAGGGCATCAACGACATCGCGAGCGGCAACACCATCCGCTTCAACCTCACTCACGACAATGAGGACTCCGGGATCCAGATGTACCCGGGCGGTGACAACACGCTGGTCACCGCCAACGTCTCCTACAACAACGGCGACCACGGGATCGATGACCTCGACGTGACCGGCGGCCGGGTAATCGGTAACACCGTCTACCACAACTGCACCTCAGGCATCAACGTCGAGGGGACTTCGGGCAGCTACCTGGTCGAGAACAACATATCTGTCGACAACGCCGTCTATCCCGCCTACAAGGGAATCGCCTGCTCCCGGCGGGCGGGGAACATCGGCATCTACGACTCCGCACCTGCCTCGACCATCGCCGACTACAACCTGGTCTGGCTGACTGCGGGCAGCCCGATGTACGTCTGGAACGACACGAGCTACGACTCCACTGCTTCGTTGAATTCCGCCACCGGGCAGGAGGCCCACGGACTGACGGCGCCACCCGGCTTCGTCAGCTCGGCGGGGTACAACCTGCACTTGGTCGAGGGCTCGCCGGCCATCGACTCGGCCAACTCCGGCGCCAGTGGCGAGCAGACGCGCGACTTGGACGGCAAGCCGCGGATCGACGACCCCACCGTGCCCAACAGCGGGGCCGGTCCGCGCACCTATGACGACCGCGGGGCCTACGAGTTCCAGCCGGCGACCGACACCCAGGCGCCGACCGTGCCGCAGAACGTGCGCGCGGTGGCGAACAGCGGTACCTCGGTCACGGTCAGCTGGTCGGCCTCCACCGACAACGTCGGCGTGGCCGGCTACGACGTCTACCGTGGCGGCAGCAAGGTGGGCCAGGTAGGCGCTTCTTTTCTCAGCTACACCGACACCACCGTCCAGCCGAACACCGCTTACAGCTACACCGTCGACGCCTTCGACGCGGCCGGCAATCACTCCGCACAATCGGCGGCCGCGTCGGTCACGACCCCTGGTGGCAGCGATACGCAGCCGCCGACGGTGCCTCAGAACGTGACAGCCAATGCCACCTCGCCGACCACGGTGACTGTGGCCTGGTCGGCCTCCACCGACAACGTCGGGGTGACCGGTTACGATGTCTACCGCGGCGGGACCAAGGTCGGCCAGGTCAACGGCTCAACGCTGACCTACACAGACCCCACAGTCCAGCCGAGCACCACCTACAGCTACACAGTCGACGCCTTCGACGCGGCTGGCAACCACTCCGCCCAGTCGAGCGCGGCCAGCGTCACGACCCCGGCGCCGGCCAATCTGAGGTTCGATCAGGCCGGGTCGGTGGCGACTCCCAACACCGCGACGTCGACCACCATCGCATTCACCTCCCCGGTCGCATCTGGTGACCTGCTGGTGGGCTGGTTCGCGCAGTACAGCGCCGCGGGCCAAGTGCGGGTTTCCGACTCTGTCAACGGCGTCTGGACCCGTGCCCCAGGCAACCTCGACTTCGGCGGCAGCGGGGACATCGCTCTCTACTACCTCGCCGGCTCCAAGGCCGCGCCCGGCGGCCTGACCATCACCGTGAGCGCCGCCACCGGCACGTTCCTGCAAGCGGCGGCCGCTGACTACTCCGGGGCGGGTGCGCTGGACCGGATCTCGATGGCCAGCGGCAACAGCACCCAGGCCAGCTCCGGCAGCACGGCCGCCGTGCCAGCTGGCGAACTCGTCTTCGCTGGCCTCCAGACCGGGGCCTCGCCGGGCAGCGCCACCGCCGGCAACGGCTTTACGCTGCGCACGATCACCGGTTCCGCCGAGGCAGCTGCCGAGGATCTGTTCCCAAGCGCTGCGGGCGCTCAAACCGGCATCTTCAACCTGCCCAGCCCGGCCGACTGGTACGCCGTCGTAGCGACCTTCAAGGGCTCCGGCTCGGCCGACACCCAGCCGCCTACGGCTCCGACCAACGTGCGGGCGACTGCCGCCAGCCCAACCTCGGCCACGGTGACCTGGTCGGCCTCAACAGATAACGTTGGTGTGACCGGCTACGACGTCTACCGGGGCGGGGCCAAGGTCGCGCAGGTGGCCGGCTCCACGCTGACCTACGGGGACACCGGACTGCAGCCCAATACCACTTACAGCTACACGGTGGACGCCTTCGACGCCGCCGGCAACCACTCGGCGCAGTCGGCGGCCGCCACGGTGACCACCCCGGCCGGCTCCGACACGCAGCCGCCGACGGTGCCCCAGAACGTCACCGCGACGGCGAGCTCACCGACCTCGGTGACGGTCGGCTGGTCGGCCTCGACAGATAACGTTGGTGTGACTGGCTACGACGTCTACCGGGGCGGGGCCAAGGTCGCGCAGGTGGCCGGCTCCACGCTGACCTACACCGACACCGGACTGCAGCCCAACACCACTTACAGCTACACGGTGGACGCCTTCGACGCCGCCGGCAACCACTCGGCGCAGTCGGCGGCCGCCACGGTGACCACCCCGGCCGGCGGGACCCATCGCTTCGTACAAGCAGGCTCGGTGGCTACACCCAACACATCGACGACTGCCACGATCGGCTTCGGCCGCCCAGTTGCCGCTGGCGACCTGCTGGTGGGCTGGTTCGCTCAGTACGATGCGGCCGGCCAGGTCAGGGTGAGTGACAACATCAACGGCGCCTGGACCCGCGCCCCCGGGAACCTGACCTTCGGCGGCAGCGGCGACATCGCGCTCTATTACCTGCCCAATTCCAAGGCGGCAGCCACGCTGACCATCACCGTCTCCGCCGGCAGCGGCACCTTCCTGCAGGCGGCCGCGGCCGAGTACTCGGGGGTTAGGACCCTGGACCAGATCCACATGCAGAGCGGCGTCAGCGCCACCGCCAGTTCGGGCGCCACCGGCTCGGTGCCAGCGGGCGAGGTCGTCTTCGCCGGTTTGCAGACCGGCGCTTCGCCCGGCAGCGTCGGCGCGGGCCCCGGCTACACACTGCGGACCGTGACCGGCGGGGCGGAGGCTGCGGCCGAGGATCAGCTCGCCGGCCCGGCCGGCCCCCAAACGGGGACCTTCAACCTGCCAAGCTCATGCGACTGGTACGCGGTGGTGGCGACTTTCAAGTGAAGTCAGCAGAGATGGCACTGCCGGCCGTACGGGTCGTCCGAGTGGTGCCCGGGTCAGTGGAAGCGGCCCACCTCGAGGACGCGACAGCCCTCCGCAAGCACGCCGGCGAGGCCTCCTACTACGTCACCCGATGGCTGCAGATGATGCGCTCCGGATTCAGCAACTGGATCTGGCCTTCGCTGCTGCTGACGGTCGCCTGGCTACTGCGGCCGGCGCCCTGGCCGTTGTCGCGGTTCTGGGATCTCCGCGTCACCCTGCGCAGCCGGGAGGGCTTCCGGCTGCTCGCCCGGCTGAAGGACGTGCCGGGGCCGGCCGACGTCTTCGGACTCGGGGAGTACGACTTCAGCGTGATCGACTTCGACCACGTCCAGACGGTGGTCGACGTCGGCGCCCACGTCGGCGGCTTCAGCCTCTGGGTCGCCGGTAGAGCCAACTGCCGTGTCTACTCGGTCGAGCCCAACCCGGAGACTTTTGCCCTGCTCGGCGAGAATGTGGCCAACGCCAACCTGGGCGGGCGGGTCACGCTTCAGCGGGCAGCACTGGCGGGCGAGCCCGGTGAAAGAACCCTGCACACGGACCGCTACTCCACCGATGCCGGCATCGTCGGCGGCCGGCGCACCGGGGCCGACTTCTCAGTCGAGGCTGTAACGCTCGAGCAGGTCGTCGAAGCCTCTGGGTTCGACTGGATCGACCTACTTAAGGTCGACGTAGAGGGGGCTGAGCACGAGCTGCACGACTCGGTCTGGACGCGCTCGCTCGAGCGGGTCGGCGTCCTGATCGTCGAATGGCATGGGTTGGTCGCGGGGGACCACGAGCGCCTCGTGCGCACTCTGCGCGGAGGCGGCTTCCGGGTCGCCGTCGAGCTCCGGAGCACAGACGTGCTGCTGGTCGCCTGGCGGCCTGTCTCGCCCGCCGGAGCCGCAGACGACATCGTGCCCGGCCACCCAGAGCAATGGCGGCTGCTGTCGCCACCCGGGACCGTGCGCGTGCGGGTCCCCGTCTCGCGGGCCGCCCGCCGTCGGCTGTCGGTGCAGGTCAAGGCGCTGCCGCGGGGAACGCCGGTGGCGCTCTACGACCGGGTCATCGGCTCCCGCGGCCGCTGCGACGGCTTCGCCCTGGCCGCGGGGATTCGGCTGGACAAGCACCTGCTGGCGGCGCCTTCCCTGTTTGCTCCGGCCTACTACATCGAGGACCATCCGATCCCCATCGCCTATTTCTGCCGGGAGCTGTTCGTCATGCATCGCGGCCATCCCAGCGTCACCGCGACAGTGGGTGGCCTGCTCTGGCTGGCGCAGCGCTTGTCACCCTGGCGGCTGCTGGGGGCCGTCGCTCCAGTGCGCCTGGCGATCGGGAGGCGCGCTTGAGTACGCCTGTGATCCAACTGGCCAAGCCGGTCGTGAGCGACCTTTCGCTGCTCATGGCCGGCGCCGAGGACCTGGACGACCTGATCGACGTGCCCGGCATGCACTCGATAGTGGTGGGGATCTCCAAGGATCCCAACGCGAAGATAGTGGTGCTGCTGATCCCCAACGGTGACCGCGTACCGGCCTACGTGGTCAAGGTGCCGACGACAGACATCGCGGCGGCGAGCGTCGAGTCGGAGATCCACACTCTGAGCGCGCTCGAGCGTTTGCTTCCCGGCTGGGTGGGGCGCCAGGTGCCGCGGGTAGAGGCCGTGCTCCACTTCAAGGGTCGCCCGGCGCTGGTGATGACGGCTCTGGCCGGCACGCCGATGACCACCGGCTACCACCGCTGGCGACACACCGCCCGGCCCGGTCGGGTGGCGGCCGACTTCGAGATGGCTGGCAACTGGCTGGCGGCCCTGCAGGCGGCGACCGCCGGCCCACGCCGCCCGGTCGAGCTGTGTTCGGGGCTAGCCGACACGCTGCGGTCGCGCTTCGCCGGCGACACCTGGCTGCCGCCCGCACTGGAGATCATGGGCGAGGCACGCCGCAGGCTGGCCACCACCGCGGCGCCTCGAACGGCAGTTCATGGCGATTTCTGGGCGGGCAACATCCTGGTCGACGGAAACGAGCTGAGCGGCGTCGTCGACTGGGAAGCGGGCTCTATCTCCGGCGAGCCGATGCGCGACCTGGTCCGCTTCGCGCTAAGCTACGCTCTCTATCTCGACCGCCACGTGCTGAGCGGGGTGCGCGTCCCGGGCCACAACGGCCTCAGGGTGGGAAGCTGGGGAGCGGGGATTGAATACGCGGTCTCCGCCCAGGGCTGGTTCCCGGACCTCTTTCGACGGTTCCTCCAGGGCGGCATGGCCCGGCTGGGGGCCGACCCCCGGTTCTGGCGCGAAGCCGTCCTGGTCGGAATCTCGGAAGTGGCCGCCGTGGCCGACCATATCGAGTTCGCTCGCCGGCACCTCCACCTGCTGGCCAAGTTCAGTGAAGCCGGTTAGCCGAAGCTGCGTGCCGGCCGGGCGACCGGCACTGCTGGCCCTGATCACGCTGTTGAGCGCCGCTGCGCTGACGGCTGCCTGCAGCGGGAGCGGCGGCGGCACGGCGAAGGCTTCAGCCAGACCTGCGGCAACCGCGGCAAGCCCGCAGCCAACCGCGGCAAGCGCGCAGCCAACCGCCCCGGACCGGAGCTCGGGCCAGAAGGGCCCGGTGGTCAGGGGCATCTACCGCTTCAATTCAGAGGACTGGGGCGCCATGGCCAGCGCTGGTTTTAACGCTGTGACCGACGGCAACAGCTTCGGCCCGGCCCAGACCGCCGCCCGCCTGGCCGGGATGGTCTGGCTGGGCAGCTGGAGCGCGGACCGGTGCGCCTTCGAGTTGAGCCCCGAACAGATGGCTGCACGGGTGGACCAAAACCGAGGCGTGAATTCGTACTTTCAACTCGGCGACGAACCTAACGTGCAAAAGTGCCCAGGGGCACCGGCGGCCTACCGCCAGGCGACTGCCCTCATCCACCTGCGCGATCCGACCGCCCAGACTTGGGTTGCCGACGATCAGTTCAACGACCCCAACCTCGCCGCGTGGCCGTCGGGCCTGCCCATGCAGGGCACCGTCGACATCGTCGCGTTTGACGTCTACCCCTGCCAGCCGGCCCAGCCGTGCCGCTACAACCTGATCGACGAGGCGGTCCTGCGCATCCACCAGGCGGGAGTGAAGTCCTGGCAGTTCATCCTGCCGGACTTCAACGAGCCGTCTTGGCGGCAGCCGACCCCGGGCGAGCTGACGCAGATGTACGAACACTGGCAGGGTCAGGGAGCCTCCGGCTACTGGCTGTACGCCTGGGATGCCGACGGAGTGGACATCCGGACGCTGCCCGGCAACCTGGAGGCCGTAAAGGCGATCAACCAGCAGCCAGTCTAAGTTGTCCTATCCCCGAGTAGGCGAGACAACTGTCTGGCGCCTCCGGGTGTCTCAGGAAAGTCGAGGATACGTACAGCGTGTTACTTGTCAGGGAGAAGGGCAGACGCCCATAGCAATGGGCGATTGTCCCGACTGACGGCCAAACTGCCCAGCAGCCGTGCGGCAGCGCCCAACCGGCGGGGCGAACGCGCCCGGGTCGCCCCCGCGGACCAGTCCGATGTCATGAATTGGGGATTAGGCCCCATCGCGCAGCAAGCAGCACCGCCTCCGTGCGGTTGCGCAGGCTGAGCTTCCTGTAGATCGCCGCGATGTGGTTGCGGACGGTCTTCTCGCTGACAGTCCGCGCGCGGGCGATCGCCGCCACCGACCGTGCCTGCCCCAGCTGGGCAAGCACTTCGAGTTCGGTGGGGGATAGATTCTCGGCCGGTGAGCCAGGCACCGCGCCCCGCCGGTGCGGACCGGCGATGGCCGCCTCCAGCAGTTCAGCGCTGACCGCCCGGTGGCCGTCGAGTACCGCGACCACTCCAGTGACAAGCTCGGCCTGCGCGCACTCTTTGATGAAGAGGCCGGCCGCGCCCTCCAGCATCAGCCCCACGGCCAGCACCATCTCAACCAGCTCGCCGAGGATGATCACTGGGACTGGCGGCCGGAGCCCCAGCATGGCTCGGAGGACGGCGCGGCCGTCCAGCGGCTCCGCGTTCAGGTCGCAAACGACGAGATCGGGCCGGGCCGCCTCGACCATCTGAGCGGTGAGGTCAGAGCCGGTCGTCGCCCGGGTCAGAGCGCTGAGCGGCGGCTGCCGAAGCAGCGAGCCAAGCGCCTCCAGGAAGAGGGGTTGGCGATCCACCAGCAGAAGGCTGGGGGCGCACGTGGCGACGGTTCCGGGAGCCGGTGCAGTCGGTCGCCCGCGGGCTCCGCCCGCCGGGCTCAGTACGACGGTCATAGACACGCCGCCAGCCACAGCACGCGAGCGGGGCGCTGGTGGCAGTGGCGGTCCCTGATCCAGCCCAGCCCACTCGGCGGCGCCATGGGCAACAGATCAGCCAGCACCAGGGTCCGGTCAGCCTGCACCACGCGCGGCATGATCCGGAAGAAGCGACGACCGTGATGTCTCTTGCCTCCCATTCGTTTGTGTTCCCTCCTCCACATATCGGAACCGGCGGAAGTCAGCCGGCCTGTGTCCGAGAATCGCACGCGCCGGCAGTCGCAGCCAATAGGACGTTTGTGCCGCCATGAGCCTGAGGCCCAGGTGACCGGGACGGTCGGCCCCGGTGCGCACGGCGGCGGGCGTTGTGGTACGCGTCTGCCAATCTGAGAGCTGGCCATCCCATCCGATCGCTCCACCTGGCTCAGAAAGGCGGCAACCCCAGCCCAGCCCATTGGCGATCGGGATGTCCCGGAACCCGAGCCCGCTATGTGCGAGAATTTGATAATCCTGCTATAACTAAAGGTGGGATTCGACGTATCGCGGCATAGTCCGTTTTTCCAAGCACTGGGCGGAGCTGGTGCAGGTAGCCTAACGAATTGAGGCTCTTGACTCGTTTTTTCAAAGGAGTTATGATCAGTTTACCCGGAACATCCAGTCCGGGCTGACCTATGGCCTGGGCTAACAGGCCCTGCCGAGGTCGTCAGTTGTTACAGCAGCTTTTTTGGAGGCCGGAAACGGAACTGGTGACCCTCGACACCCTCGCGGACGACGGCAAAGCCCGGATGGCAGATGCTCATGCCACCGAGCTGCGCATCAAGCAAGACGTTGCCCGCGAGCTCCAGGACCGGGTCGCGCAGCCCCTTGCGGCGATGCTCGTCGAGATGGAGAACTTCAATTTGCTCGAGTTCGAACGCGAGCGCATGGTGGCCGAAGTGACTCTCTACCAGGACGCAATCCGGGACGTGCTGGGCAACATTCGCGAGATTCTCTACGAGCTGCGGGGCCAGAAGGATCTCGGCCGGGACTTTCCGGCCTGGGTCGGCCGGATGCTGGACCGGTTCCAGGCCCAAACCGGCATCCTCACCCGGTTCACTGTCTCAGCGACCTGGCCGTCGCGGTTGGCCATCATGGCGTCGATCAACCTCTACCGGATGCTGGAAGAGGCGCTTAACAACGTCCGCCGCCACAGCGGCGCAAAGCTGGTCGAGGTTTTCTTGGGGATAGCGGAGGGGGACCTGGCAGTGGTCAGCGTCGTCGACGATGGGCAGGCCTTGCAGTCTGGCCTGGCGGACGGCATCGGGCTGGGCAGGCTCGGAATGAGGGAGCGTGCCCTGCTGCTGGGCGGCGAAATGACTATCAAACCCGTAAGCCCGCACCGCACCGAGCTTGCGGCCCTGATTCCCAAGGAGAAGCTGATATGAGCGTTACCACCGAGACCGTGAAGGTAGTCGTCGTCGACGATCAGACCCTGTTTCGCAGTGGGCTCGCCCTGCTGCTGGGCGAGGATCCTCGCATCGAGGTCGTCGGTCAGGCCGGCAGCGGACTGGCTGCCATAGATCTGATTGCCTCGCTGAAGCCAGATGTGATCTTGATGGACGTCAAGATGCCGGGCCTGGATGGCATCGAGGCCACCCGGCGCATACTGACCGCCAACCCGGAAATGAAGGTGCTGATCCTGACCACCTTCGACACCGACTCCAGCATCATTCAGGCCTTGCAGGCGGGGGCTTCGGGCTATGTGCTCAAGGACTCGCGGGCGGACGCCATCGTCTCCAGCATCTTGGCCGTGATGGCCGGCGAGCGGGTGATGGCTAGCACCGTGGCGACGCGGGTGCTCGACATGCTGACCGGCACCAGTACTCGAAACGAGTTCTACGATGGGCTGACCCCCCGAGAGATAGAGATCCTGAAGCTGCTCGCGACCGGCATGGCCAACAAACAGATCGCCTACAAGCTGGGCATCAGCGAAAAGACTGTGCGCAATCACGTCAGCAACATGTACGAGAAGCTGCAGATCTTCGACCGCGCCCAGGCGGTCCTCTATGCCGTTCGCAAAGGCCTGGTCGAGGTATAGCTAGGGCGGCCCAGACGGCTAACGCCGCTGGCTGGTAGTTGCAGAACCGTCGCTGCTTCGGAGGTGGCCACCTCTCACCCTGAAGCCGAGATTGCGGGACCTCTCAGGGTGTGGGCGCAGCCCCTGGCTGCCCCACCGCTACGTTGAACCAATGCCAGAAATTGAAGCCGCCATAGATGAGGAAAAGCAGGATAACGCCCAGGATGAGGAGGCCGAGGATCATTCCAATCGGGCTGTCACCCGGTTGCTCCTCAACTATCTCATCACCAGTCATCGGGTGGCGGTAGTAGCGGCGGTAGGTGTAGCCACCACCGCCGAAGATTAGGGCCAGGAAGAGGGCGACCAGGACGATCAGCAGGAGGGTTCCCATCTAAATTACTCCAGAAGTGGATTAGGCTGGCAGTTCTTGCCGTAGAAATATGCTAACACCTCTATCATGTTTCGTCCAGCGCTGGACGTTCAAGCAGGCCTCCGCCAGCGCTGGCGAACGTAGCCAGTGATCCGCTCGGCGGTAGGCGCCGGGCGGCACTGACAGATGACGTTTGAAGGCATTACTGAACGCGGCCGCCGACTCATAGCCCGCCGCCGCGGCTACCTGCTCGACCATCGCTCCATCGCGGAGCATCGCGGCAGCCCTTTCCAGGCGCCACTTGGTCAGATACTGGATCGGCGTATCACCGGCAGTAGACCGAAATCGGACTGCAAAAGCGGAGCGAGCGAGGCCCCCCTTCAATGCCAGCTCGACCAGCGTCCACTCCCTGGCCGGCTGTTCGGGCATGAGCCCCAGGGCCGTTCCAACTCTCGCTTCGGCCAGAGACCGCGCAACCAGCTGGCGTCCTCGGCTGGAAGGTCGGCAAGATGGCTTCGCAGGATATAGACGAAGAGCGCATCGCAAAAGGCGGTTTACAACAGTGCTCTTGCCCGGACGATCGGACTGTGACTCGTAGCTCAATAAACGGAGCGTCTGAGCCAGCCATGCTCCAACCTCACCGCCCGAATTACGCCGCCGTGAAGGCCGGGACCGTTGATGTGGTCACGACTGATGTTGGACAGCTGCTCGGCCGGCCGGCAACCGGTTACCGGACCTGGCTCGAGCAGCACGCGGCGTTGTTCCTGTAGATCATTGGGCGGGGTGCCTAGCCCGAGCTGCGGCCACACGGACAGGGACTAGTAGATAAAGCCGATCAGGTGGACCTTGCTGTAGTCGGCGGGGCTCAGCAGTCGGGTGTCGATCTCATTCCAGCCCTTGTAGTTCATCTCCGAGATCTGGAAGGAACCGTCCTCGTTGACCTGTTCCACAAAGGCAACGTGGCCGTAATAGACGCTTTCCCAGGTGATCATGAAAGCGCCCGGCTGAGGAGTCTGTCCCACCGGATAGCCCAACGCCCGCGCGTTGTCGTACCAGGCGTGCGCGTCACCCGTCCACGGCACGTAGCGGCGGCTGGCGGCGTACCAGGTGCACTGGCCGTAGACGAACTTCGAATTGCTGAACGTGCCCATGTGGGGCGCCTCATCCGAGAAGCGTCGAGGCCAGAGTTGGGGGCCGATCCCACCGGGGATGATCAGCTGGTTGCCAGCCGGCAGCTGGTCGGCGGTCCGAAGGTAGTTGAAGTCGGCGATGGCCTGGGCGGAGGCGTGATAACGGGCAGCGAGGTCGCTCAGGGTGTCGCCGGCTTTGACGGTGACCACCACCCCGTGCAGCGGGGGCACGATCAGCTGCTCGCCCCCGGCAATCCTGTCGCTCTTGGCCAGCAGCGTCGGGTTGGACCAGCGGATCTCGTTGCTGGAAACCTGAAACCGCTTGGCGACCGAGTAGATGTCGTCGCCGTCTTTCGCCGTGTAGCGGATCGGCTGGTGCTGCAGCTCCGGACCGTTGGGAAGGCCCGCCGGCTTCACGATGGTGCCCGAGCGGCCGAGCTCGACGCTGCCGCTCTGGCCGCCCTCGCCCAGCGCCAGGCCCTGGGCGTTGACCACGCCGAGCCGCAGGTTCGCGCTGGACCGGAAATCCTGGTTCACAGTCGCGTAACCTGCCAATGAGATCGCGATCACCAGAACGATGGCGTGCGCGAAGAATCGACTGATTACCGCCAACTACCGAGCTACCCCCGAAATTTGCCCCTTACCGCGGGACATTGCTTGTCGGGAGTCACCCTACCCAATCCCCGACTGGGAAGTCAAGCCCGCCAGGACTTCTCACCCTGCCAGGTCTCCGACTCTTCGGTTCGAGTCCAAGCGGTGCTTCGGCTCCGGTTCTATAATCCCGAGACCGGAGAGATGCCGAGCTTTAGCCAGTGCGCTCGCTGCCGACCCGCCACGGTCAGAGTGCGTTGAGAGACGCCGCCGCGTTCGACGACGTCCAGCAAGTCGCCGAAGCGGTCCTGGCAAATGTGGGCCGTGCCATCGTCGGCAAGGACGACGAGGTCCGCCAGTGTCTCGTCACCTTGCTCTGTCAGGGCCACCTCCTGATTGAGGACGTGCCGGGTGTGGGAAAGACGATGCTGGCGAAGGCGCTGGCTCGCTCGCTGGACTGCAGCTTCCGCCGCATCCAGTTCACCCCTGACCTGCTGCCCTCCGATGTGACTGGCGTCCGGGCCTTCAATCAGAAGCAGGATGACTTTGAGTTCCGGCCCGGCCCGGTCTTTGCTCAGGTGCTGCTGGCAGACGAAATCAACCGTGCCACACCGAAGACCCAGGCTGCCCTGCTCGAGGCGATGGAGGAGCACACGGTGACAGTCGACGGCGACACTCACCTGCTGCCACGACCGTTCATGGTCATGGCCACCCAGAATCCCATCGAGTACTCAGGCACCTTCCCCCTGCCTGAGGCCCAGCTCGACCGCTTCTTCATGAAGGTCCGGCTCGGCTATCTGAGCATCGACCAGGAGACGCAGCTGCTGGACCAGGACAAGGTGGAGTCTCCCTTCGATGAGCTGCAGCCTGTCATCGCGCCCCACGAGCTGCGCGATGCCCAGCGTCACTGCCGGCAGGTCTACGTCAAGCCGGCACTGAAGCAGTACATCGCCCGGCTGGTGCAGAAAACCCGCAGCCATCGCGAAATCGCGCTGGGAGCCAGCACCCGAGGCACGCTGAACCTCTTTCACGGAGTTCAGGCCAGGGCGGCGGTTCTCGGCCGGTCCTTCGTCCTGCCAGATGATGTGAAGGCGCTGGCTGAGCCCATCCTGGGACACCGCATCATCCTCCGGCCCAACGCGGAGATGCAGGGCAGCTCGGCGAGCCGAATCCTGAGCCAGCTGCTGGAGCACGAACCGGTGCCCCAGCTGGCCTACGAATCATGACCGGCCGGCGCTGATGTCAACGGTTTACCGGCCGCACGACTAGGGACGCCAGGAGATGTCATCGGGTCGGCTGGCGGGGAGGGGCGGCCGATGACCCGGGTGCTTCTGGCGGCCGGGATCGGCGTGCTTCTGTTCCTCTCCTACCTCACTGCCATCAGGCCCGCTTTCGCTGTGGCGTACGCCCTGGGCGGCCTGCTCCTCCTGGCTTGGGCGTGGCCCCGGCTGGTGGCCCGCGGAGTCCACCTTCAGCGCTCGCTCGATGCCGGCCGCTCGAGCGTGGGAGAGCCCTTCGAGGAGACGTTCAGCGTGCGGAAGCAGAGCCGCCTGCCTGCGCCCTGGGTCGAGGTGCAGGACCTGAGCGGCCTGCGCGACTACCAGCCAGGTCGGGTGGTTTCGCTGGGCAAGAGGCCGGTTCTCTGGACCAGCCAAGGAGTCTATAAGCAGCGCGGCCGGGTGCGTTTCGGCCCCACCCAGGTCGTGGTGAGCGAGCCCTTTGGCTTGTTCCGCCGCCAGGTTCGGGTGGAGGCCCTCAACGAAGCCCTCGTCTACCCGCGCATCTGGCCCCTGCCCGAGTTGGTGGTGCCGGCCAGCCAGCATGCCGGCATCGCGCCCCGGACAGGCAACTGGTCCGACTATCCGCCGGAGAGCTCAGGTGTTCGCGACTACGTGGCCGGCGACTCTTTCGGCCGCATCCACTGGCCGCTCAGCCACAAGCACGGCCAGCTCATGAGCAAGACTTTCGAGCAGCCGCTTACAGCCGACGTCTGGGTGGTGCTGGACCTGGAAGGCAGCGTCCACCATGGCGAAGGTCTGGAGTCGACGCTTGAATACGCCGTCAGCCTGGCGGCTTCCCTCTGCGTCCAGGTGCAGGAGAACGGGCGCCAGGTGGGCCTGATCGCCACCGACGATCGGGGGACGCTGATCGAGCCCAGCCGCACCGGCCGGAAGGACCGGGCGCTGCTTGACTATTTCGCACTCTGCGGAGCGGACGGGAGTCTGCCGCTGGCCCGCGCCAGCGTCTGGGAGAAGCTGCGCCGGCTCCCCCGACGGGCGGTGGCGGTCATCACACCCAGCGCCGATCCGGCCTGGCTCGGCAGCCTGCAGAGCGTCAGAGCGCCGGGCGCTGCGTTGATAGTCTTCTACCTGGACGCCTGCAGCTTCGGCGCCGCCGGCAGCAACCTGAGTTTTGATCTTGGCTCCGAGACCGAGCTCTACGTGGTGCGCCGGGGCGACGACTTCTCCCGCCTGGTGAGCACGCGTGATGCAGTCCGTCTGGTCTGAACGCGTCAGGGGCACGGTCCAGCTGCCGCGCGGCACCTGGATCACTGCCTGCCTGGTCGTCCTGCTGACGCTGGCTCTGGCCAACTCGACGGTGACAGCCAACTGGGTGCCGGACTCGAGCTCTCTCACGCTGGTCGCGCTGGTCGCCGCACTGCTCTTCG
The DNA here is from genome assembly GCF_050999135.1 of Candidatus Dormiibacter sp. Lineage (NCBI taxonomy): Bacteria > Bacillati > Candidatus Dormiibacterota > Candidatus Dormibacteria > Candidatus Dormibacterales > Candidatus Dormibacteraceae > Candidatus Dormiibacter > Candidatus Dormiibacter sp. The sequence goes on from NZ_JBPCPN010000002.1 coordinate 96,909, forward strand.
GGCTCACGGCGCTGATCCGGCCGCTGCCGGCCGGCGTGGTACTCCTTTTCGGCCTGCTCGCTGCTCCAGTCGTCGCCGTGTGGGCCAGCCACGGCGCCCTGGTCCGCTCCCATCCGACCGACCCAGGTGATCTACTCGGGCTGGCCCGCGCCTGGTGGCCGCGGGTGCTCAGCGGAGATGCGGCGCTCGACAACGTCTCCTACCTCTACCTGCTGAACCTGGGCTTCTGGCTGATCGGCGGCTGGCTCGCCTGGTGCTCGCTGCGCTGGCAGCAGCCGCTGCTCGGCGTGGCGCCGGGGGCTGTCGTCTTCGCCGGGAACCTGCTCAACTTTCCCGACCAGCAGAACGGTTACGTCCTCAGCTTTCTGATCCTGACGCTGAGCCTGCTGCTCTGGACCACCTACCAGCGCTCGCTGGAATCGGCCGGACGGCGGCAGGTGCGCCTCAGCGGTGACGCCCGCTGGGACTTCTGGGAAAGCGGGGTGCTGGTGCTGGTGGGACTTGTGCTGCTGGGTCTGTTCCTGCCTCCGCTCTCCACCACAGATCGCACCATCGACTTCCAGAACTCAGCCTTTCGCGGTTGGGCGGACCTGCAGGAACGCTTGAACCATCCGGTCCCGCTCGGAGCGGGCGGCGCCACCGGGAACTCGATAGGATTCACGACCGACGTTAGGATGGGCGGACCCATCCAGCGCACCAGCGGGGTGGTCTTCACCTACAAGTTCGACAGCGCTTACGGCGGTCCTGCCTACTTCCGTGGTCTTAACCTGACCCGGACCGGCCGCGGCCCCACCGGTCCTGAGTGGAAATACAACGACATAGTCGAGCCGCCGGTGCCAATCCCGAGAAACACTGCGATTTCCTACGCCGAGAGCTACCAACAGCAGGCGCAGGCTGGCGAGACGATCCAGATGCTGAAGCCACCTGGCGCGGCTCAGGACGTCATCTTCTACACAGGTCAGCTGCAGAAGCTCGACCGGGCGGCGCTGGCCCGGTCCAGCCGGGCCTACGGCCAGCCCGTGCCGACCAGTGGCCTCTACACACTCGACCGTCTCTCCGGCGCACGTGGCCAAAGCAGCTCCGGCAGCTACCACGTGAACACCTCCTACTCGACGGCCGGCGAGGATCAGCTGCGCGCCGCCGGCACCGACTATCCTGCCTGGCTGGAAGCGTACCGGGCCTTCTCCAACGCCTACCGACCGGGTCAGTCAGCGAGCCCCGCCACGCAGGGTTACAGGCCCCCCGAGGTGGCGCAGCGCATCGCGCAGCTGGCCCAACAGGTGACGGCTGGCAAGACGAACCCGTATGACCAGGCGCAGGCTATCGAGACCTACCTGCGCAGCACCTACACCTACACGCTGAGCCCGCCATCGCCGGGCACCGATGACCCGCTGGACTACTTCCTGTTCACTGGCAAGCAGGGCTACTGCGAGTACTTCGCGAGCGCCATGGGCGACATGCTGCGCGCCCTCGGCCTGCCCACCCGATTGGTCAACGGCTACGGACCTGGCACCTATGACGAGAAGCTCGATCGCTTCGTGGTGAAGGAATCAGACGCGCACACCTGGGTCGAGGTGTACTTCCCCAGTTACGGCTGGATCCCCTTCGAGCCGACGTCGGACGGCCAGTACTTCCCGATCCAGCGGGCCGGCGCCGGCGCCGGCTGCGCGCCTGGTTCGATCGCTTGCGATCCCAACGCCGTGGGCGCGGGCAATGGCGTCGGTGCCACCCCGCGGGTTCCCCAGGGACTGCTTGGGGACCCCAATCTGAACGGCGTGGCAGGCACGGAGGCCGGCGCCGCCGCACGGCTGCCAGCAGCCTCACCGCTCTTGCTGCTGCTGCTGGCCCTGGTCCTGGGCTTGGGCTTACTCTTCCTGTCGCGCTATCTGCGGCCGGGGACTGCCGACGGCGCCTGGTCCCGCACGCGGCGGCTGGCGGCGCTGGCAGGCATCCGCGGTTCCCCTGGTGAAACGCCTCTCGAGTTCGGCCGGCGGCTGGCTCGGGAGATGCCCGAAGCGGCCGGCCCAGCCGGCCGGCTCGCCGATCGGTTCACGCTGGCCGCCTACGCCCCGCGGCAGCTGGCGGAAGCCGCCGAGGACGCTGCGTTGGAGGCATGGCTCGAGCTGCGGCCACTTCTCTTGCGGCGGCTCAAGGACAGATTGACGCGGCGGCGAGTAGCCTACTCGGCATGACGCTTCTCAAGGTGTCCGCCTCGGGCCAGGTCTACGACGCGGAACTGGCGCAGGTGAAGGTGACCCGCGACCAGGGAGGCGGCTATTACGTCCATGGACGCGGACACTTCCTCTTCTTCCCAGACCGCGAGCAGGCGGAGCGGAAGCAGCGCGATCTGGAGGCGATGGCGCGGTCGCGGGAGTTCCACCACTGATCGGCCGGGAGTACCCGCCGGTCGAACTTACCATCGAGCGCGAGCGTGTCGAGGCATTTGCCCGGGCGGTTGGCGCGGACCCGGCGCAGGGAGTTCCGCCCACATTCGCCGCCGTGTACGGGTTGTTCGCCACTGCGCCCCAGCTGTTCCAAGACGCGGAGGCAGCTGTGGACGTGGCCAATCTCCTCCATGCCGAGCAGGAGTTCGAGTGGAGCCGCCATCCGGAGGTGGGCGAAACAGTGATCGCCCAGGGCCGAATAGTCTCCGATCAGCATCGACGCGGTATGCGCTTCCTTGGCTTCGAGACGACCGCCAGCGGCCGGGGCGAGTTGTTCTGCCGGTCGAAGGCCCTCTTCATCATCCGGGGCAGGCAGCCATGAGCCAGCGCAAGGTGACTGTCACGCGGCACCAGATCAACGCCTACGCTGAAGCCTCCGGCGATCACAATCCGATCCACCTGGACGAGACGTTCGCCCATTCGGTGGGGCTGCCCGGCGTGATCGCGCACGGCATGCTGCAGATGGGTCAGCTGGCCAGTGTGGCGGTGGCCGAGGCGGGCGATCCGCGGCGCATCCGGCGGCTGTCCTGCCGCTTCGCCGGCATGGTCCGACCTGGGGATGAGATCACCTACAGCGCCGATCCGGTGGCGGGCGGCCTCAAACTGTCGGCGGTCAATCAGAACGGTGAAGCGGTCCTCTCGAAGGCGATCGCCGAGTACCACGAGGAGTAAGAGACTGCCGCGAAAGACGTGACGCGCGTCATCGCCTGCACTCTCTCCCGAAGCGCGACCGAAGGAGAATCAAATGCCCCTCGACTTTTCCCTTAGCCCCGAGCAGGAGGAGATCCGGCAGCTCGCTCACACCTTCGCCGAGAAGGAGATCCGGCCCGTGGCGGCACGCTACGACGAGAGCGAGGAATTCCCCTACGAGGTGGTCCGCAAGGCCCACCGATTGGGACTCAGTCCAGCCGCCTTTCTGCCTGAGGAGTACGGCGGCCAGGGCCTCGACTTCCTGACTGAGCTGATCCTCAACGAGGAGCTGCACTGGGGCTGCGCAGGCATAGGTGTCTGCATCCAAAGCATGGGGCTCGCGATCGCAGGGATCCGCTCCATGGGCAATGAGGAGCAGAAGCGTCGCTGGCTGCCGCAGTTCACCGATCCCGGGCGGCTGGTGCTGGGCGGCCTGGGTCTGACGGAGCCTGATTCGGGCTCCGATGCGCTGGCCTTGAAAGCAACCGCCCGGCGCACCGTAGAGCGCGGCGAGCCCGGCTATGTGCTGAGAGGCACCAAACAGTTCTGCACCAACGGCGGCATCGCCGACTACCACGTGATCTTCGCCAACACCAATCCGGCCGCCGGGCCCGGCGGCATAGCTGCCTTCCTAGTCGAAAAGGACACCTCAGGCCTCGTCATGGGGCGCAAAGAGCAGAAGCTCGGCGTTCGGGCCAGCCACACGGCCCAGCTCATCTTGGAGGAGTGCTTCGTGCCGGAGGACCACCGCCTGGGCGGTGAGCCGGAGAGCGATGCTGCCGGCCCCGGCGCGCTGGGGGCGCTGACCACCCTGGAGGCGACCCGACCGGGTGTGGCGGCGGGGGCGCTTGGCATCGCTCGGGCGGCCTACGAGTTTGCGCTTGACTACGCCTGCGAGCGACACCAGTTCGGCCGGCCCCTGGTTCAGCACGAGGCCATCGGCTTCAAGCTCGCCGACATGGCGACCAGCATCGACGCCGCCCGGCTGCTCATCTGGCGCGCCGGCTGGATGGCAGTCAACCGGAGGCCCTTCGAGCGGGCGGAGGGCTCGATGGCCAAGCTCTTCGCGGCCGACGTGGCGATGCAGGTGACAGTCGACGCGATCCAGGTGCTCGGCGGCTACGGCTACATCAAGGAGTATCCGGTCGAGAAGTGGATGAGGGATGCGAAGATCTACCAGATCTGGGAGGGCACTGCCGAGATCCAGCGCCTGGTGATCGCTCGCGCCATCAGCGGCCAGCGGGCCACCATCCGGCTCAACGATTGAGGCGGGTCGAAGACGGCGGTGGCGATGTTTGATCTCAGCGGTCGGGTCGCTGTAGTTACTGGCGCTTCTCGCGGTTTGGGCCGGGAGGACGCCCTCACCCTTGCCCGGCAGGGAGCCGACGTGGTCATCACCGACATCCTGCTGGAGGACGATCCGCAGCTGGCAATCACCGCCGAAGGCGCCAACAGCGTGCTGGCCCAGGTTGCTGCCAGCCAGGGCTGGGTGCATTCCCACGCCACCGCCGAGGAGATCCGCTCTCTCGGCCGGCGCTCGACGGCTGTCAAGATGGACGTGACCAACCGCGAACAGGTGCGGGAGGTGTTCGCTCAGGTGAGAGTGCAGTTCGGCGGCATCGACATTCTGATCAACAACGCCGCCACGCTTGACCACACAGCGCAGATTCCGCAGCAGGACTACGCGCTCTGGGACCGCGACATCGCCGTCAACTTGACAGGGGCTTTCAACTGCACCAAGGAGGTTTGGCCACACCTGGTCGAACGCGGTTGGGGCCGGATCATCTACATGTCCAGCGTGGCCGGCACCATGGGCGGCTTCGGACAGGCCAGTTACGCCGCCACCAAAGCTGGGCTGATCGGGCTGGCCCGCACGGCGGCGCTGGAGGGCGGCAGGCATGGCATCACCGCCAACGCAGTGGTGCCAGGCATCATCCTCAGCGAGGCGGGCAGCGCGGCGGCTGCCGTGAACCCGCTCTACGAGCGCTTCCGGAACCGCACAGTGATGAAGCGCTTCGGCGAGCCGTCGGAGGTCGCCGCCGCAATCGCGTTTCTCTGCAGCGAAGAGGCGGGTTACATAACCGGGGCGGCGCTGGAGATCGCCGGCGGCATCCCGCTCTTCACCGCCTGAGGTGGCTGACTTGGTCGACGTCCGAAGGTCAGGCTCTGTTGCCCGGGTGGTCATGCACCGCGGCGGCAACAACGCGATAGCCCCCGACCTGATGCAGGAGCTGGCCGCCGCCTTCACAGAGCTGGGCGCCGATGTCGAGGTCCGCGCGGTGGTGCTGGAGAGCGCCTACGAGCGCTACTTCAGCGTCGGCGCGGACCTGAGCGAAATGGGCAGCTTGGACCGGGAGGCGCCGGACGCGGAAGAGCAGGTGGTGCGCCTGCTCGCTCGCTCCGCTGCCGGCTTTGCCGCCATCGCGGCCTGCCCGAAGCCTGTCATCGCTCGCGTCAACGGCCATGCGCTGGGCGGCGGCTGCGAGCTGGCGCTGTGCTGCGACTACCGGATCATGGTCCAGGACGGCCGCACCCGGATCGGTCAGACGGAGGCGGCCCTGGGCATCATGCCCGGGGCCGGGGGCACCCAGAGGCTGCCGCGCCTGATCGGCAGAGCACGGGCTCTGCCCCTGCTCTTCGAAGCGAGGAGGCTCTCAGCCGTCGAGGCGGAGGCGGTCGGTCTGGTCAACCAGGCGGTGTCGCCGCAGCGGCTGGACCAGACGGTGCTGGAGCTGGCTGAGCGGCTGGCGCGGGCGCCGACGCTCGCCCTGGGGCTCATCAAACAGTCACTGAACGGGGGCCAAGACCTGCCCCTGGCAGCCGCACTGGAGCTGGAAGCTCGGCATTTCGCCCGCGCTGCGCTGAGTCAGGACGCCCTCGTCGGCATTGTCTCGTTCTTCCAGAAGCAGGAGCCAGAGTTTACAGGCCGCTGACTTTCAGCGTTGAGCGGAGAGTTCGCCATCACCTCGCCTCAGCGAAGTGCGTCCAGCGCAGGGTCCGCGCGATGCTAGCCTTCGGCAGGTGGTCCGCAGGTCGGGTGCGCTGGCAAACGCGATCCTGGCCACCGTCGTCTGCGGCGGGCTCCTCTACGCCGGCACCAACGGTGCGGGACCGCTGACAGGTGTCGGCCCTCTCCTGGACCCCGCCACCGGTTTCTGGACAGCGGGGCCGGATGCCGCTCTGCCGCACGATCAGAGCCTGCAGCTGACCGGCCTGCACGCCCAGGCCTCGGTCACCTTCGACGCGTTGGGCGTGCCGCACATCCGGGCTCGGGACGATCACGACCTCTTCCTCGCCCTGGGTTACGTGCACGCCCGTTACCGCCTCTTCGAGATGGACTTGATCCGGCGCCAGGGCGAGGGCCGCCTGGCCCAGGTGCTGGGCAGCAAACTGCTTCCGGTGGACGAGTTCGAGCTGGACCTGGGTCTGAGCCGCACTGCGCAGCAGGATCTGAAGCGGCTGGCGCCCGACGAGCGCGCGGTGTTGCAGGCATACGCAGACGGCGTCAACGCCCGCATCCACGAGGCCGAGACTGAGCGCAACCTGCCCGCCTTCTTCAAGCTCCTCGGCTACGAGCCTGCCAACTGGCAGCTCCTGGACACGGCTGTGATCAAGGGCATCCAGGCCCAGGACCTGGCCTACCAGACCAATCCGCTGACGAACACGCGCCTGGTGAAAGCGCTTGGCGCCGATCGGGCGAGCCGGTGGTTCCCGGTTCTCCCGGCGTCCAACCGCGACACCCCCTACGACCCCGGGCCCTACCAGACGGCCGCTGCCGCACCTCTGCCAGCGGCAGTCGTTGGCGATGGGGCGGATGCCGCAGCGGCCTCGCTGCTCAGCCGAACCGCCGGCCTGCCGAAGTTTGCTGCGGAGACTGGCGCCAGCAACAACTGGGCTGTCGACGGGACCCTCACCGCCTCCGGCAAGCCGCTCATGGCCAACGATCCTCACCTGGCGCTGAACCTGCCCTCAGTCTGGTTCCAGGTTGACCTGGAGTCGCCCTCCTATCACGTCCGCGGGGTCACCTTCCCCGGCGCCCCCGTCGTGCCCATCGGTCGCAACGAACAGATCAGCTGGGGGGCCACGGACACCCAGAACCAGGCAACACTCTACTACGCCGAAAAGACCGACCCAGCGCATCCCGACCAGTACTTCTGGCAGGGCGCCTGGCACCGGATGGAGAGGATCTCCTACGACATCCCGGTCAAGGGTGGCTCGGCTGAGCACCATGAGCTGAAGCTGACGGTGCACGGGCCGATCCTGACCCAGCAGGGCCAGACGCTCGCGGTGGAGTGGATGGGCAACGTCCCCTCCAGCGGCCTGGGCTCGATTCTCAGGATGATGCGGGCGGGAGACTGGCCGGGCTTCAAGGCGGCGCTGAAAGACTGGACCTCGCCGACGCAGAACTGGGTCTACGCCGACGCCGCCGGCCACATAGGCATCTACGCTCCCGGGCTCTACCCGATCGTGAAGGCCGCCAGGCCGGATCTTCCCCTACCCGGCACGGGCGAGGCCGACGTGGTCGGCACAGTGCCGCTGGAGCAGGTACCGCAGGTCTACGACCCACCCGGCCACATGGTGGTCTCCGCCAACCAGCGGCCGGTCGGCGGGGACTACCCCTATTACATAGGCACCTCCCAGGACGATTTTGACCCCGGGTACCGAGCGGCGGAGATCCGCACCGCGCTGCAGTCGTTGAAGGGTCCCCTGACGGTCTTGGACGTGCAGCGCATTCAGCTCGACGATCGCGATCAACTGGCCGTCCGGGTGCTGCCTCGGCTGCTGGGGGCGGTGGGCGAAGCTGACCTGGATCCGCTCCACAGGCAGGCGCTGGCGGAGATCCGGGGCTGGGACGGTGTCATGCGCGCCAGCTCCCCAGCCGCCAGCATCTGGGATGCGTTCTGGCGGGAGTACCTGAGCCAGACCTTCCAGCCCTGGTGGGATCACTACCGGGTGGGCGTACCGATCACTGAGGTGGCCGGGCCGCTCGGAGGCGCGCTTGAAGGCTGGACCCTGAGCGGGGCGCCCACAGACGCTTTCTCACCGCCGGGCTCGGTTTCGGCTACGCCCGATCTGGTGATGGCCACTGCTTTCGGCAAGGCTGTCAGCTCGCTGGCTCGGCGGTTTGGTTCCCGGCCCGAAACCTGGGCCTGGAGCCGGGTTCACCAGCGGTTGATCGCCTCTCTCGTCGACACGAGCCTGAGCTACGGTCCCCGCGGGGCAGGCGGCGACGAACGCACGCCTGACGCAGCCGCGGGCACCGTGTCGACGCATGGACCGAGCTGGCGCATGGTGGTGGACTGGGGCAGCGGCCGCTCCTACGGCGTCTACCCGGCGGGGCAGGCCGAGAACCCTGTCTCGGCCTGGTACGAGAACCTGGTCGACGATTGGTGGGCGGGCAGATATCACGAGATGACCACTGCGGCCGAGGCGGAGAGCCGCTCGGGGTCCGCCACCTGGACGCTGCAGCCGTGATCCGCCGGCAGCCGGCACGGCTGGTGGCGGCTGCTGGGGTGCTGATGGTCGTCGTGATCTGGGCGGGCCTCCAGATAGGTATCTGGTGGCTGGCCCTACCCGCAAGCTTCCTGCTCACCTTCCTACTGGCGGGGGGCCGCTCAGTGCACACGGCCTGGCTTGCCGCCGCTGCCGGCTGGGCGCTGCCCTTGGTTCTATTGACCGTCCGCGGTCAGGCGGCCCGCAGCTCAGCTGTGCTCTCGGGCATCCTCGGCTTCCCCAGCCTGCCTGTCCTGGCAGCTCTGCTGACTGTTGTATTCGGTGCTTTGCTCGGTCTGGGCGGTGGCTGGCTGGGGTCCGCCATCAGCCGAGTTCTGTGGCCGGCCAGGTGAGGCGGCGGCAAGAAGACCTGCACGGCTATGACGTGCTCACTGCAATCGACTTTGCGCTGGAGCGGGTCCGCGAAGCGTACGAGAACGGCTACGACGAGATCGAGCTCGTCCACGGCTCCGCCTCGGTCCAGGCGCGGGTCGAGGATGGCCGGGGCCGAATCAAGTGGGAGCTGCGGGCTCTCTTCGAGCAGGGCGGCTTCGACGCCTGGTCGCGCCGGGATCGGTCCTGGCCGCGGGCGGGCTCGCTGCTTTTGGCACTGAAGCGCAATCCTCGTCCGCGCGGCGAATCGTGGTCGCCGGCGCCGAGACGAGCGCACGGGCGCTGAGGCGGTAGCCCGGCCCTACGCGCCGGCGGGAGGCGGGCCAGCGAGAGTGCCTGGACAGCCCGGCCGCCAAACTTTGCCAAAATGCTGTGCCTTGATTTCCGTCCAGGGGCTTACCAAGTACTACGACGAGCGCCCGGCGATCGTCGACGTCACCTTTTCCGTTCCCCGCGGCCAGATCCTCGGCTTCCTGGGCCCCAACGGGGCAGGCAAGTCGACGACCATGCGCATCCTGACCGGCTATCTGGGGGCGACCGCGGGCGCTGCCACTGTCGCCGGCTTCGACGTGTTCTCCCAGTCCCGCGAGGCGCGCCGCCGGATCGGCTATCTGCCCGAGCTCAATCCGCTCTACCCGGAGATGCGGGTCGACCAGCACCTATCGCTGGCCTGCCGGCTGCGTGGAGTGGCGCCGAGCCGGCGCCGGGCCCGAGTCGACACGGTCATTGACGCCTGCGGCCTGGGCGGCCGGCGCCGAGATGTGATAGGGCGCCTCTCGAAGGGGCTTCGACAGCGGGTGGGCCTGGCCCAGGCGCTTGTCCATGAACCTGACGTGCTGATCCTTGACGAGCCGACGGCGGGCCTTGATCCCCGCCAGACGCGGGAGACTCGTGACTTGATCCGGTCGCTCGGCCGGCGCCACACGATAGTCCTCTCCAGCCACGTCCTGAGCGAGGTGCAGGCGAGCTGCGAGCGGGTGGTGATCTTGGACCAGGGCCGCATAGTTGCCGACGACACGCCGGCTGGGCTCTCGCGCCGGTTGGGGGAGGGTCGCCGCCAGCAGGTGGAGGCCAGGGTGCAGGGTGAGCGGGAGGCGATCGAGGCCTGCCTGGCCGATCTCCCGACGGTGAACGAGGTGAAGCTGCAGGCAACGCAAGAGGAATGGTTGGTGCTGGTCCACGGCAGTGGCGCCGACCTGGAGGATCAGGTGGCCCGGGCCCTGGTGGGGGCCGGCCTCAAGCTGCGCTCGCTGAAGAGCGCCTCGATGAGCCTGGAGGAAGTGTTCCTGAAGGTGACCAGGGGCGGCCGCCGCCGCTAACTGATGCCGCGCCGCAAGACCGTCCGCCGACACGTTCGCCGGCAGCCCGGCAGCCCTCCCAGCAGCGATGCCTTGCCGCTCAAGCCGAGCGCTGCCGCGACGTCGGCCGTGCTGATCGAGGAGCCGGCGACGGAGCCGCAGGCTTTTGACCCTGAGGTCGCTCGAGCGGAAACGGGAGCCACTAGCGAACCGTTCGCGGAGGGGCTCGACCGCGACCACCTCGCGCCGCGTGACCGCCTCTACGCCGCCCTCTGGGCCAGCGGCCTGCCCAACGTCCTGACGCTGGCCCGGCGCGAGATGACAGGGCTCTTCGTGTCTCCCATCTTCTACGTGGTGGCCGCCCTGCTGGCTCTACTCGTCACAGTCTTCGGCTACCTGCCCAACCTCGCCAACGAGCAGCCCTTCACGATGGGCCAGATCTTTGCCCTGGTCGAGACGCTGATGGTCTTCATCAGCCCCCTCTTGACCATGCGTCTGTTGGCCGAGGAACGGCGGGCGGGCACGCTGGAGATGCTCCTAACCTCGCCCCTGCGGGATTGGGAGGTGGTGGTTGGCAAATGGCTGGGTGGTTTCGGCGCCTTCTGCGCGGCTTCCGCCTTCACCCTCGTCTACGTAGCGCTCATGTCCATCTACCAGCAGCTCAAGACGGAGCTGCCGCTGTTCGGTCACACGTTCCAGATCCCGGCCCTCGACTACGGTTCCATCTGGGCCGGCTATGCCGGCCTGCTCTTCATCGGCGCCACCTGGACGGCGATCGGGGTGCTTGCCTCGAGTGTGACCTCGAACCAGATCATCGCGGCGATGGTGGCCATGTTTGCGCTGCTCACCCTGCACATAGGCCTCTCCTTCTCAGTCCAACTCCCCGTTCCGGCCGGGCTGCGGGACGTGCTGGACTACGCCAGCGCCGCCAGCCACTACGCCAGCTTCAACGCCGGCCTCATCACGCTGCGTGACAGCGTCTACTTCCTGAGCGTGATAGCCGCTGCGCTCTTCCTGGCGACGCGGGTGCTGGAGTCGCGGAAATGGCGCTGAGCCAGGGCTTGGGCGCAGCCCTGACCCAGTGTCGAGCGGCCCACTGATGCCGCGCGGTTGGAGCGGCCGATTGGCACTGGCTGCAGCCGGCGCTGGGGTGCTGCTGCTCTGCGCCGGAGCCGGTCTGGCGCTGAACGCCGGCGCGGTGGACCGAACTGCCGGGCTGACGCTGGTCTTCGGGGCGGCCGCGCTGGCGGTGGGTGGGGTGCTCGATCCAGGCGCCTTTCGGGCTCTTGCCCAAACGCGGCGAGGGAGGTTCGCCACCCTTGCTGTCCTCGTCAGCGCGCTCACGATCGGGATCCTCGGCCTGCTCAACCTTGTTGCGGCGCGGAGCGTGCAGGCGATCGACCTGACGCGCGCCGGCTACTACACGCTGGCGCCGCAGTCGGTGCTCGCGGCCAAGCGGCTGGATTCCGACCTCACCATCACAGGCTTTTTCCGGCCCGACCAGCAGGCGAGCAAGCGAACGGCGACGGGCCTGATCCAGCTCTATCAGCAGCAGACGCCACACATCCAGCTTCGTTTCGCCGATCCTGACCAGGATCCCGCGCTGGCCCAACAGCTGGGCGTGGACATCGCCGGGGATCTGGTGCTGCGCTACAAGGCCAAGCCACCCGTGATCCTGACGCTTGCCTCGCAGTCGGAGGCCGATGTGACAGGGGCGCTGCTGCGTCTTCAGTCGAACCGCTCTCCGCTCGTCTGCTGGGCTCAGGGGGACGGAGAACGCGACCTGCTCGACAGGCAGAGCCAGACCGGTTACGCCCAAGCGCAGGATGTGCTGAAGCAGCGTGGCTACCGGCTCCAGACACTGCTCCTCTCGCAGCAAACTGCTGTGCCGGCCGACTGCGAGGTGGTGGCAATAGTCGGCCCCACCAGCGGGTTGACGGCGCCGGCCCAGGCAGCGCTGAACCAGTATCTGGGCCAGGGCGGCAAGCTGCTCCTCGCCTATGCGCCCTGGCAGGGCGAAGCGGTCACGGCCTCCCTCAACTCACCACTCAAGGACTTGGGTGTCGGCTTCTCGGGGGGTCTGGTGGTGGAGGGCGACTCCAGCCGCCAGGCCGCTAACGACCGGACGGTGGCGGCCGTCTTTAATTACGGCGACTCACCCATCAGCAAGGGTCTGGCCGGACATACGGTGCTCTTCCCCCACTCGAGCAGCGTCAGCGGCCAGGCGGCGGCGGGCGTCGACTCGGTGGACGTCGTGCAGAGCTCGAGCAGCTCGTATCTGGTCGCTCAGCCGCGAGCTTCGGCGGACCTGGATCGCAAGGACTCGGACCAGGCGGGCCCGCTCACGCTCATGAAGACGCTGGAGGTGAAGAGGACTGCCGACCGCAAGACTCGGGTGGTCCTGGTGGGAACGCCCGACATCGCGGAGAACCTGGCGCTCACCACCCAGGGCACCTTCAATCGCGACCTCTTCCTGGCCGGCTTCGACTGGTTGAGCGAGCAGGAGGAGGTGATAGCCGTCGCGTCCAAACCTTCGCAAGCCCAGGCGCTGCCGATCACCCAGCAGGACCTCTATGTGAACGCGTTTGTGACACTGCTTCTGGTGCCTGCTCTGCTGGCGGGTCTCGGCGTGGCGGTCTACGTGCGTCGCCGCCGCTAGTGGACTGTAACGGTCGGATGTGGAGCAGGCCTCAGGCTCGAAGACCGCCGTTCCAGGCGGGCGGTGCCAACCGGGGTCCCCGCGAAGTCGGAAGACTTCGTGGGGTGGGAGGATCGGGTGGCGCAACGAGGATCCCATCGCTGATGGGTGACGAGGCGCGCCGGGCCCCCTTGCTTAGGGGGCCCCGCTTGCGGGGAATGGAGCACCGGCATCAGCGCCCGGAGGGCGCCCGCCCGTCTGTCGGGGTCCCCACGAAGCCTGCTTCGTGGGGTGGCTCTGGGGCGGCGGATGCTCCATATTCGGCTGTTACGGTCCACTAGCCCGAGGATGGTCAGCTGGAAGGGCGGCGTGGCGCTGCTCGTGCTGCTTTTCGGCATCGCCGCCTATCTCTTCCTGAACCGGCCCCAACCGTCGCCGGCCCAGGCGGCCTTCGTGCCCTGCGACCTGCTCAACACCGTCTACGTCAAGGTCGAGGGCCGCAGCGGGGCGGTGACCATGGAGCGGACTGACGTTCGCGCCGAGTGGCAGTTGCTGAGCCCCGGGCCCGAACCAGGGGACCACGGTCGGATCACGACGCTGATCAGCGCGCTCAACTCCATCCGGGTTCTGAACACACTGCAGAACGGGGGGAGCACCACCGCGGAGGGCCTGGCGCAGCCGCGCGAGGTCGTCTCCTGTCGCACCGCGGCAGGCGCGTCCTATACGCTATCCGTCGGTAACCGGAGCTTCGATGGCTCCGGTTACTACGCCCAGCGGGGCGGGGACCAGAGGATTTATGTGATTTCGAGCGTTGAGGTCGACGAGTTCGACCGGGTGCTGGCACAACCTCCGGTCAAGTCAACTCCCAGTCCGTAATCAAGGCCGCCTGGCCAAGGCGGCAGAGTCAAGAAGAGAGAGGGAAGTCAATGGATTCGAGCGTGGTCCTGGCGATCGGCGGCGGGTTCGTAGCCGTGTTGTTCGCCGCTCTCCTAACGCTGAACGTGCTGCGCCAAGCACCGGGCAACGCCCGCATGGTCGAGATCGCCTCGGCAATCCAGGAAGGCGCAGCCGCGTATCTGAACCGCCAATATGCAGTGATCTTCATCATCGGAATCGTCGTGGCGGTGGTGATCGGCTTCGGCTTGAACTGGGTCACCGCCATCCTCTACATCGTCGGCGCTGCCCTCTCCGCGGGAGCCGGCTACGTGGGTATGAACGTCTCCGTCCGCGCGAACCTGCGCACCGCGGAAGCGGCTCGGGGCGGTCTGAACAAGGCCCTGGCAGTCGCGTTTCGCGGCGGCGCCGTGACAGGCTTCATGGTGGTCGGCCTGGGGCTGCTCGGGGTGGCCATCTCCTACTACTTCACGAAGAGCCCGGAATCGATGGTCGGCCTGAGCTTCGGCGCCTCGCTCGTCTCCGTCTTTGCCCGCCTCGGCGGTGGCATCTACACCAAGGCGGCCGATGTCGGCGCCGACCTGGTCGGCAAAGTGGAGGCGGGCATTCCCGAGGACGACCCGCGCAACCCGGCGGTGATCGCCGACAACGTGGGCGACAACGTCGGCGACTGCGCCGGCATGGCAGCTGACCTGTTCGAGACGTACGCCGTTACCATGGTCGCGGCCATGCTGCTGGGCACGCTGCTCTTCGGCGGTCAGGTGGCCTGGGTGGTTTACCCGCTCCTCCTGGGCGCCGTGTCGATCATCGGCTCCGTGGCCGGCACGCTGGCGGTGCGGGTCTACTTCCCGGGCTGGATCATGGGCGGGCTCTACGTCGGCCTGATAGTGGCGGCGGTCATCGCGCTCATCGGCTTCTACATAGTCACCCAGTACTTTGTGGGCAACGGCCTGCTAAAGGCCGGCCATGGGGTGAACGACCCCAACAATCTCTTCTTCTGCGGCGTGGTCGGCATCGTGATCACGATCCTGATAGTGGCCATCACCGAGTTCTTCACCGAGACCCGTTACTGGCCTGTGCACCTCATCGCCAACCAGTCCGAGACAGGGCATGCGACCAACATCATTGCCGGGAGCGCCATCGGCATGCTGGCCACCGCGCTGCCGGTCATCTGCATAGCCGCCGGCATTCTCTTCAGCTACAACCTCGGCGGCCTCTACGGCATAGCGATCGCCGCTGTGTCACTGCTGTCGATGACGGGCATAGTGGTGGCGATCGACGCCTACGGGCCGATCACCGATAACGCCGGCGGCATCGCCGAGATGGCGGACCTGCCGCAGGCAGTCCGCGACATCACCGACCCGCTGGACGCGGTGGGCAACACCACCAAGGCGGTCACCAAGGGCTATGCCATCGGCTCGGCCGGCCTGGCGGCTCTGGTTCTCTTCGCCTCCTACACGCAGGAGCTGGACAAGGTGAACAAGCACCAGACGTTCGACCTCTCCGACCCGGCTGTCATCGTCGGTCTCTTCCTGGGCGGCATCCTGCCCTTCCTGTTCGCCTCGCTGGCGATCCTGGCGGTCGGCCGGGCCGGCGGCCTGGTGGTGCAGGAGGTACGGCGCCAGTTCCGAGAGATCCCAGGCATCATGGAGGGCACCGCGAAGCCGGAGTACGGCCCCGCGGTCCGGATCGTGACGGCGGCCGCGCAGAAGGAGATGATCCTGCCCGGTCTGATCCCTGTGCTGGCCCCCATTGTGGTCGGGCTCGTGCTGGGCCCCAAGGCGCTTGGCGGCCTGTTGCTGGGCGCCATCGTGACAGGTCTCTTCTTGGCGCTCTTCATGACCAGCGGGGGCGCCGCCTGGGACAACGCGAAGAAGTACATCGAAGAGGGCAACCTGGGTGGCAAGGGCTCGGAGGCGCACAAGGCCTCGGTCACCGGCGACACCGTCGGCGACCCCTACAAAGACACCGCTGGACCCGCCATCAACCCGATGATCAAGGTGATCAACATCATCGCCATCCTGATCGCGGGCCTGGTCGCCAACCACTCGATCTTCCACTAACCCTTCGGTCGCTGGAGGGTCTGGTCCAAGATAAGCTTGCCAAGGTGACTAGAACGCCGCGTGGGTCCGGGGAGGCTGGTAGATGACCGCGTTGATTGTCCTGATAGTGATAGTGGCGGTGGCGGTTCTGCTGGTGGCGTCATCCAGCATCCGGATCGCCAGGGAGTACGAGCGAGGCGTCGTCTTCCGGCTTGGCCGCTTGATCGACCTCAGGGGCCCCGGGCTCTTCCTCATCTTCCCCTTCGGTTTCGACCGGCTGACCAAGGTGGATTTGCGCGTGATCACGCTCGAGGTGCCGCCCCAGGAGGTGATCACCTCCGACAACGTCACAGTCAAGGTCAACGCTGTGATCTTCTTCCAGGTCCTCGACGCGCGGGCCGCCATCACTCGCGTCTTCGACTTCCGCCAGGCCACCTCGCAGATCGCGCAGACCACTCTGCGGGCTGTGCTTGGGCAGTCCAGCCTGGATGAGCTGCTCAGCAGCAGGGACGTCATCAACCAGAAGCTGCAGACCATCATCGACGGTCAGACCGAGCCCTGGGGCGTCAAGGTCGGCGCCGTCGAGGTCAAGGACGCCGAGCTGGCGCCGACCATGGTTCGCGCGTTGGGCAGGCAGGCCGAGGCGGAACGGGAGAAGCGAGCCAAGATCATAGCCACCGAGGGGGAGTTCCAGGCAGCGCAGACGTTGGCCAACGCCGCGCAGGTCATCTCGACCCAGCCAGCGGCCCTGGCGCTGCGGTACATGCAGACGCTGCTCGACATGGGTTCCAACCAGAACTCCACCATCGTCTTTCCGATCCCGATCGAGCTGATCCGCCCGCTCCTGGCGGCCCCGGTGCCCATGGAAGCGAAAACCTCGGCTGAAAGCGAGACAGTGCCTGCCGCTCCGATCAACGCCTGAGCGCATTGCCACGGTTACGTCGATAGCCAACCTATTTAGCCGCTGACTGCCTGGTGCCGGAGGTCGGCTCAGCCAATGCCGAGCGCGCCGGCCAAGGCCTGGTAGGTCGGCAGCGGGTCACCGCCGCCAGCGGCGAGGGCCTGAATCGCAACGTGGTCGGCACCGGCATCGAAGTGCGCTGCGATCCCTCCCGCGATGGTCTCTGCGTCACCGTGCACCACGAGCGCGTCGATCAACCTGTCGCTGCCGCCAGCTGCGAAGTCCGCATCGGTGTAGCCCAGCCGGCGCAGGTTGTTGACGTAATTGCTCAGACCGAGATAGGGGTTCTGCACCGCCGGGCGCCCGATGCCTCGGGCGAGCGCCGGATCCGTCTCCAGGACCACCTTGTGCTCGGGCGCGAGAAGTGGGCCCTCGCCCAGGATCGCGCGTGCTCGCTTCGTGTGCTCAGGCGTGGTGAGATAGGGATGGGCCCCGGCGGAACGCTCGCCTGAGAGCTTCAGCACCCTCGGGCCGAGCGCTGCGAGGACACGCTCCTGCACAGGCACGCCGGCCTGGTCGAGCTGATCGAGATAGGCGAGCATCTTGTCATATGGCCGCTGGTAAGCCTCGGTGGACTCGGGGTGCCCGATGCCCACACCCAGTAGGAACCTGCCTGGGTGCTTGGAGGTGACCCTGTGGTAGGAGGCAGCGACAGTGCCGGCGTCCACAGTCCACATGTTCACGATGCCTGTGGCAACCGCGATGGTGCTGGTCGCGGCGAGCAGGTCCTCGACAATCGCGAGATCACCTGGCGGCGAGCTGCCCAACCAGATGGCGCCGTAGCCGAGCTGCTCAACTGCCGCGGCCAGCTCGACTTTGACCTGCCGCCAACTCCGCCAAATGCCCACTCTGCCCAGATTCACAGTCATGCCATCCAAACCATTGGGCCTCGGACGATCATTCCGCGTAGCGCCGGCCACCTCCTGGGCAGGTCTGGCACGGATGCCGGGGCCTTGCTCCACCAGCGCCGCAGCAAGCTGCCGAAATGACCGCGGGCTGCCTCGGGTTAGCGAGCGTCAGGGCGCCCCTAGACTCGCTGGCATGGACGAGTATCAGCGGGAGATTCGGGAGATCGAAGAGCAGATCGACGCCATGACGGCGGCCGAGGAGGATCCGAAGGAGATCGCTGAACTTCAGATGCAGCTCAACGTGCTGCGCGCCATCTACTCCCAGGCCAGCTCCCTGCTCGAAGCGGGCGAGGCCGACCCAGCGCTCGTGGAGGGCCTCGCCCTGCGCGGCTACGGCCCCTGGAACATCGACAACGTCTACGCCTTCGTCTACGAGGCCGCCATCGACCTCCCCGCCGAAGGCCACCGCTCCTTCGTGGGCGAGATCCGCGACGCGGATTTCGGCGGCCTGCTCGTCGAACCGGCCTGAGGCTCAAATCAGTGCGCTGGCGGCTTGTCAGCGTTCCCGAATCGGTAGACCGTCAGACTAAGTGCCATGAGTGTGAAGGGACTGGATCACGTAGGTGTTGTTGTCGCTGATATGACTGAGGCCCGGCGCTTTCTCAGCGAGGCGCTCGGTCTGCAGCTGGATCGCGAGGTGGACGCCTCAGCGATCGGGCGCAGGGGCGTGTTCTACAAGTGCGGCGCTGTCGAGATCGAGCTGATCGAGGAGCTGGACCCAGCGGCCCGAGACAGGGTTTTAGGAGGCGCCCAGGCCAAGATCGATCACCTCGCACTGACAGTCGACAGCCTGGCCGACACGATGGCCGTCCTCCAGGCGCGAGGTGTCAGCTTCAGCCGCGGGCCGGTTGAGATCGGCGGCCGCCAGAACGCCTGGACCGGGGAAGGCACCTCCGGCGGCGTGACCTACCAGCTCGTACAGAAGCCTTGAGCGGCAAGACGCGCAAGATAGCCGTGATGCCGGGCGACCTTGCCGGCCAGGAGGTGACTCCTGAGGCTGTCAAGGTACTCCTGGCAGCGGGGCTGCCGTACGAGTTCCAAGAGTTCGAAGTCGGCGCCGGTCCCCTTCTCCGCGGCGAGCCCGCGATGTCGGAACAGACATTCCGGGAGGCTGCCAGTGCCGACGCCATCCTCTTCGGGGCCATCGGCGACCCGCGCGTTCCCGACGTCGGCTATCCGGCTCAGGTGCTGCTGCGCATTCGCTTCGAGCTGGACCTCTACGTCAACCTGCGCCCGGCCCGCCTCTTCCACGATCGGTTGAGCCCCATCCGGGATGAGTCGAAGCGGGCGGTTGATCTGATGGTCGTGCGCGAGAACACCGAGGGGCTCTATGTGGGCGCCGGCGGCCGGATCCGGCGCGGGAGCCAGGACGAGGTGGCGATCCAGGAGGACGTCAACACCTACCGCGGGGTTACGCGCATCCTGGAGCATGCCTTCACCCTCGGCCGGCAGAAGGTCTGCATGGTGGACAAGTCGAACGCTATGAACCACGCCGGCGGACTCTGGCAGGACTGCTGGGCATCGCTGCAGGCCCGGCATCCGGACGTGGAGACGCGCCACCTGTACGTGGACGCCGCGGCGATGGAGCTGGTCAGGGATCCCAGCCAGTTCCAGGTCATCGTCACGAACAACCTCTTCGGTGACATCCTGAGCGACCTCACAGCCGCCCTGATCGGCGGCATGGGCGTGGCGCCGAGCGCGAACATCAACCCGGAGACCGGCAGCGGGCTGTTCGAACCCATCCACGGCAGCGCTCCCACCATCGCTGGCAAGGGCCTGGTCAATCCGGTGGGGGCCATCATGACCGCGTCTATGATGGTTGCTCACCTGGGTGAGGTTGAACAGGCGCAGAGGATCGCAGACGCGGTGGAGGCCGCGGTGATAGCGGGTGACTGCACGCGCGATCTCGGCGGGTCTCTCAGCACCAGCGAAGCCGGCGACGCCATCGTGAAGCGGCTCTAGAAAAGAGCCGGGAGGTGCTTAGCTGATGCCGATGACCATGACCGAGAAGATCCTGGCCCGAGCCAGCGCTCGGGAGGAGGTGAGGCCGGGCGATCTCGTTCTGGCCAAGGTCGACTTCGCCATGGGTCACGACCTCACCATCCCGCATGCCGGCCGCATCATGCGCGAGCAGATGGGCGCCACCCGGATCTGGGATCAGGAACGGGTGGCGGTGGTTCAGGACCACTTTCAGCCTGCCAAGGACATCGCCAGCGCGGGGCTGGGCCGGCTCACCCGGGAGTTCGCCCGCGAGATGGGCGTCAAGTGGTACTTCGAGGTTGGCCAGGGCGGCATCTGCCACACAGTCCTGCCCGAGCGCGGCCTGGTCCTGCCCGGCGAGCTTGTCGTCGGCGCCGACTCCCACTCCTGCACCTACGGCGCCTTGAACAACTTCGCTGCCGGCGTCGGCAGCACGGATCTGGCCTGCGTGCTCTCCCTGGGTGAGCTCTGGTTCCGTGTGCCGGAGACGCTCCGCTTCGTCTACCACAACCAGCTTTCCGAGTGGGTCGAGGCCAAGGATCTCATCCTCCACGTCATCGGCCAGATCACGGTCGACGGGGCGCGCTCCAAGGCGATGGAGCACTCAGGTGAGGCGATCTCTCAAATCGACATGGAGGGCCGGCTGACGATGACCAACATGGCCATCGAGGCCGGTGCCAAGAACGGCATCATCGGTTACGACGAGGTGACCGAGGCGTATCTGCGCGGCCGGGCCAAGCGGTCCTTTGCGCCGGTTGCGGCCGACCCCGACGCGGTCTACGAGCGGACCTTCGAGTTCGATGCGGAACAGGTTCCGATCACGCTGGCTAAGCCGATGTCCCCCGACCACGCCGCCTCGATCGATGAGGTCGCCGGCACCAAGCTGGACCAGGTCTTCATAGGTTCCTGCACCAATTCCCGCATCGGTGACCTGCGCCGGGCGGCCGCGGTGCTTCGCGGTCGCAAGGTGGCGCCCTGGACGCGGCTCATCGTCACTCCCTCCTCGCACCAGGTCGCGCAGGCGGCCGAGCGCGAGGGGCTGATCGGCGTCTTTCTTGAGGCGGGCGCGGCCTGGACGGCGTCCACCTGCGGCGCCTGTCTGGGCGGCCACCAAGGTGTGCTCGGCGCAGGTGAGGTCTGCCTCTCCACCAGCAACCGCAACTTCCCCGGCCGGATGGGCGACCCGAAGGCGCTCGTCTACCTTTCCAATCCGGTGGTGGCCGCAGCCAGCGCGGTCACGGGAGAGATCACCCACCCCAAAGAGGTGGTTGGCAAGGAGCTGGTCCTGGCATGACGAGCGTGCAGCCGGTGATGCGAGGCAGGTCATGGAAGTTCGGCGACAACGTGGACACCGATCAGATCATCCCTGCCAAGTACGCCATCTATTCGCTGGACGAAAAGAAGCTGGGGGAGCACGCGATGGAGGGTGTGCCCGGCAATGAGGATGGCTGGGCCCAGCAGGTCAGCCCGGGTGACATCGTAGTCGCCGGTTCCAACTTCGGCTGCGGCTCCTCCCGCGAGATAGCGCCCGTTGCGATCCGCGGCGCCGGCATCTCCTGCGTGATCGCCGACTCCTTTGCGCGCATCTTCTTCCGCAACGCGATCAACATGGGCTATCCGATCCTGCAGTCGCCTCAGGCTGCGGAGGCGATTCATCCGGGCGATGAGCTCGAGGTCGACCTGGAAGCGGGAATCATTCGCAATTTCACCCAGGGCGACGAGTACCAGGCCGATCGCTTTCCTCCCTTCATGACCGAGCTTCTCTTTCACGGCGGCCTGGTTCCCTGGGTCCGGAAGCGGCTGCAAGAGCGCACCCTCGCCTGACCATGCACATCGGGGAGTTGAAACCTGTCCAATTGCAGGAGTCCCTCGCAGAACTGGTCAGGCCGCCCTCACTCTTCGAGCATGACCTCCAGTTCGCCGACGCCTCTCACATCCGCATCTACGACGACACGCTGCGGGATGGCGAGCAGATGCCAGGCGTCGCCTTTTCGCCGGCTGTCAAGTATGAACTGGCCTGCGCACTGTCGGATATCGGCGTGCACATCATGGATGTGGGCTTTCCGGCAGTGTCCCCAAGTGAGCGCGAGACACTGAGCAGGATCTTGCAAGGGCGCCGCGCGGGAGAGCTGCGGTCAGACCTCGAGGTGCTCTGCATGATGCGCAGCAACCGCAGCGACATCGATGCCACCATGAATGTGATCGACCACCTCGGCTTCCGGCGCGACGACGTCAGCTACTTCATCTTCACCTCAGCTTCTGATCTGCACCTCAAGTACAAACTTGGGCGCACGCTGCTGAGCCGTGAGGGCATCCCGGCCAGTGAATGGCTGGAGCTTCCCCTCTCTTTCTATCGGGACGCGAACCTGCGTCTTTTGACCGACGCCATCACCTATGCGCGAGAACGAGGAGCAGAGCTGGTCGAGTTCGGTGGAGAGGACGGCTCGCGGGCCGACCCTGAGTACATAAAGCGCCTCCACCATGTGGGTTTCCAAGCCGGAGGCGCCCGCGCGGCGACGCCGGACACTGTGGGTTGCTACTCGCCCTACGCGGTCCGCACCTATATATCCCAGTTGAAGGCGGCGGAGCCCAACCATCCTCTCGTGGTGCATTTTCACAACGACCTGGGTCTGGGCGCCTGGAACACAGTGGTCGCTCTGGGCAGCGGTGCCGACATCTTCACCACCAGCGTGAACGGCATCGGCGAGCGGGCGGGCAACGCGCCCATGCACCAGGTGGTGCTGCAGCTCCGCTACCTCTTCGACCTGGAGCTGCCGGGCTTCAAGTACCACAAGCTCCGCGAACTGGCGCTGACCATGGAGCGGTTGAGCGGAATTCCCGTGCAGCCCACCGAGCCGGGCATCGGCCAGAACGTCTTCAGCCACGAGTCAGGCATCCACACCGCCGGCATGCTCATCCATCCCGCCATCTACCAATTCATGCCGCCGGAGGAACTGGGCGCGGAGATCGACTATGTGTACGGCAAGCATTCAGGCAATCTCGTCATCGAGCATGCCCTCCGCCAGGCGCAGATCCAGCCCGAACCCGAGCTCGTGACCGCTGTCATGGCGGAGGTGAAACGCATTCGCGAGGAGCGGGCGGAAGAGCAGCAGTTCGAGCGCTTCCAGCGGATGTATCACGATCATCTGGCTCGAATGGGAGTCAGCCAGGCCGAGGTGGCCGACATCGCTCGCGGTCTTCTCGCCGCTAGTGGCGCGGGACACTAGATGAGCGAAGCGCAGGCCGGCGTCCCCCCGGCCCTGCCGCCGCCTGCGCCCGAGGAGTATCTGCGCATCCATCGTTGGATGTGCCTGACTAAGGCGCTGGACGACCGAATGCACATGCTGGTGAAGCAGGGTCGCGCTCCTTTCGTCGGCTCCTGCCGCGGTCACGAGGGGATCCAAGTGGCTGCCGCGGCGGCGCTATCGGAACGGGATTGGCTCGTACCCCATTACCGCGGTCTGGGCAGCGCCGTGACGCGCGGCCTGACAGCTCGGGAATGGATGCTGGCGGTCTTCGCCAAAGCCGCTGATCCGCTCTCGGCAGGACGTAATATCCCCGGCGGTTGCTTCGCGCACGCCCGCCTCAACATCGCGCCCGTCTCCCAGGTAGTAGCGACCTGGATCCCCAAAGCTGTAGGTCTCGCGTACGCGACGAAGCTGCGGGGTAAGGACGCCGTGACTCTCTGCACTTTCGGGGACGGTGCAACGTCCCAGGGCGATTTCCACGAGGGCCTTAACTTCGCTGGCGTGCACCGAGTTCCAGCGGTGTTCGTCTGCGAGAACAACGCCTACGCCATCTCAGTGCCGCTGTCGCTCCAGGCCGGCAATTCGCAACTCTGGCGCCGCGCGGCCGGTTACGGCCTGGCCGGTTTACAGGTTGACGGCGGAGACGTGCCGGCCTGTTTTGAGGCGGCCCGCCAAGCGATCGCACTAGCACGAAGTGGAGGCGGGGCAACCCTCATCGAGGCGCTCGTGAAGCGCATCAACCCGCATACTTCGGAGGACAATCAGGCGAAGTACCGGCCAGCCGACGAAGTCGGCGAGGCTGGTCAGGCCGATCCTCTGCTCCGGTTCGAGAGCTGGCTGGAGGACCGGCGCTGGCTCACGTCGGCTCACGCCGAGCATGTTCACCAAGAGGCTGCGCTAGAGGCCGCGCAGGCGGCCGACTGGGCCGAGGCCCAGCCCGATCCCGATCCCGCCCAAGTCTTGAGCCACGTTTTTCTCGGCTAACGAGCAGCCAGCCCTCGGTCGATGGAGGAATTTGTCTGCTTGGCTTTGTCAGTGGGGCGATCGGCGGATCGCCTGAATTAGGAAAATACAGCGCGAACTCCTTCGGAACTCCCCAGGTAAAGGATCGGAACCCCCAACGAAGCTGGTGGTCTGACGATTGCTCGCAGCCATCGATTTGGCCGGGCCCGTGTGGAAACCCCCTGATTATCGCGCATAATTTGATTAGCGGCGCAATCCCGTGCCGCAGTACAGCAGAGGAAAGGAGAAATTCATGACGACGAACATCACGGACGGCGATTGGGTCAACGGACGCACCGATTGGGTCAACGCCGGCCAGGATTGGGTCAACGGACGCACCGATTGGGTCAACGGTCACGGCGATTGGGTGAACGGTGTCTTCTAGAATCGTCTGAGTGCGGCTTCACCTCCGGCCCAGCGGCTGGGGTGAAGCCGCCGCCCCGATTCCTACGGCACAATGAACAACGTGGTGTCTCGGTGCCGTGCTAGCAGCGGAAGCGCCTAGCGGGGACGCGCCTTCGGAGCGCGTCCTACAAGAGGCCCAGAGTGGTCTCTCGAAAGCGTTGCGCACTTGTGCGACGGAGGCGGACCTGGTGCAGGTGCTGAATGCCCACCTTCGCCCGCTTCTCGGTTACGACGTGTTCAACCTGCAGGTCCTGGAGCGAGAGGGCTGGTACCACAACGTTGTCATGGACTCCGGAGTCCTCCAGGACGTAGGGAGATATCGCCTCGTCGACTCGTACTTCCTGTCCCATTATCGATCCGGCAGGCCCTCTGCTGGGCATTTCGCGGATGCGCACTTCGAGCACGGGCGGGGCGCCGGGGCGCCGAGGCGGCCCCAGACATACATCTGGATGCCCATCCTCCACCACCAAGACCTGGTCGGCGCTGTCATCTATCAGCTGTTCGCGCGCCGGAGCGTTCCTCCCGAGGAGATGCGCTTCCTAGGCGAGGTGCACGCCCAGCTCGGCGTGCTTGTCAGCAACGCCTATCTAAACGAGTTGACGCGCAATCAGGCCCTAAGCCTGAGCGCTCTCAACGAGATCGGCCGCGCTTTGGCTGTCACGCGCGACGAACTGGGGATCGTGGGCGCTTTGCGCGAAACGTTGGGCCCTCGGGTCCCCCTGGATCAGCTCGAACTTGTCTTACCCGAAGGATCTCGAGCCCGGGTGCTGACGGTCTCGCCGCAGACTCGCGCGGCAGAGAGGGTGATGTCCTTGCGGTCGTCCGGCCTGGCCACGGCTAGGGCGGTCCTGAGCAGTGGACAGTCGCTGTTGGAGCCGGAGGCAACAACTGGCAATGGCTATCCTTCGGCCGCGCTCGTGCCGGTGAAGGGTTCGACGGAGATCGAGGCTGTGCTGACCGTAAAAAGCCGTGAGCCTGATGTCTATGAGCACTCCACCCTCGCCTTCCTGGGCCAGGTCGCGGACCAAGTGGCCCTGGCTCTGAACAATGCCCGGTCCTATGCCGCTCTGGAAGCCAACCGCCATCACCTGGAGGTGGTCGAGGCGGTGGGTCGCGAGCTTGCCACCCGGCTTGATCCCTGGATGATAGTGCGAACGCTGCAGGCCGAGCTGAGCCGCCACGTCGCGTTCGACTCGGTCGTGCTGGCGGTGCTCGAGGCCGGTCAGGAAGGCCCGGTGGCGCTCGAGGCCGGTCTCGAAGTCCCTGTGGCGCATTCTTACGCAATCGATCTGGGCCGACCGCAGGCGCCGGCCACGATCCCACTCGCCGGCGCTGGGCCTGCCCGCGAAGCTTTCCGTTCCGGCCGGCCCGTGCTGGCGGACTACCCGCCCTGGAAGAGCGGCGCCAATAAGGCAGGCAAGGCACTGGACGGTGCCCCTCAGGTGGCCCTCCAGGAAACGACTGGGAGCCGCCGAGCCCGGCCCGCCCGGTCAGTCCTCTGGGTACCCGTCAGGCAGGAGGGCCGAATCCGCGCTCTACTCTCTATCCAGTCTTACCGTCAGGGCGCTTTCGGCAGCTGGCACACACATGTGCTGCAGGATGTGGCGACCCACGTGGGCCTTGCGCTCAGCAATGCGCAACTGGTGGAAGCCTTGGACCGCCAGGCGACCACCCTGGGAACCATACTGGCCAATACGCCGATCGGGGTCATGCTGGAAGGCGCCGATGGCCGCATCACCTTTGCCAACCCGGCCCTGGAGCGACTCTACGGAGTCGAGGCCAAGAGCTTGGAGGGAGCGAGGTCCGAGCGGCTGTTGGACCTGGCAGGCGGGGCCGGCGGCAGCGACGTCGACCCCGAGACGGGCGCCACGAGCCTCGTCCTGAAACGCAACGGGCTCAACCTCCGGATTCAGCGCCTGATGGTTCCCGCGTCGCGCGACCATCCGGCCGGCGTCCTCACCCTGCACGAGGACGTGACCAGGCAGCGCGCCGCCGAGGAGGAGAGAGACCTCATGCTGCGCGCCATCGGCCATGAGCTGCGCAGTCCGGCGGCGGCCATCCGAGGCCTCATGGCGTCCCTGTTGCAGTGGGATGAGCGCTTGCCCGCCGATGAGCGGCGCGCGGCTCTGATCGCGGCCAACGATCAGTCAGAGCGGCTGCTTCGCGTGGTGGAGGCGCAGCTCCTCATCGCAAGGCTGGAGAGGGACGGTCCCGCCGACGCGGCCGATGAGGACGTCGACTTCTGCCCGGCTGTTCGAAGGGTAGTGCAGCTGCTGTCGCACGCCTACGAGAAGGCAGCCAGCGTCGTCGTTTGCGACGAGAAGTCAGGCTCGATGGTCCTGCGCTGTGAGCCGGCGCATCTGCAGCAGGTGCTGACGAATCTGATCGGCAATGCGCTCGAGCACGCCGCCTGCAGCCGAGTTGAAGTGCGAGCCAACCGGGCCGCCGGCTGGCCTGACTGGTGTGAGGTCACAGTCAGCGACGACGGCACCGGGTTGCCGGAGGACTTGCTGGCCGCCACCTTCAACCAGAGCCGGGCGGGCCGGCATCGGGCAATGGGCGGTCTGGGCATTGGTCTGCACCTGAGCCGACTGGTGGTTGAGCGCTCGTTCGGCGGGCAGATCTGGCTGGCCGAGCACGGTCCTCGGGGAACCGCTATCAGCTTCACCGTGCCCTGCAAGAGCCCAAGCAAGGCTGAGAAGCGAGCGGTCCGGCACCGGGCGGAAAGCCGGTCCTAGCCGCTGGCGGCGGTCAGCTCGGCAGCCTCGGGCAGCGAGCGGCGCAGCACCCGGAGGTAGGTGATCCCTAGCAGCCCCATGCCAGCGGCAGTCGCGGCGAAGGTCCAGCGTGGGCCGGCCAGGGTGACAGCAACTGCGCCCACAGCCACGCCCACCAAGAGCGCCGCTTGAGCGATGACAAAGCGGGCCGTCAGCAGCGTGCCGCGGTTGAGGGGGTCTGCGGCACGCATGACCGAGCTTGCGTTGGCGACGGCATAGACGGCGTTGGCCACGCCGGTCACGCCCACTGCCAGCAGGGCCGGCACCAAACCGGGTAAGCGCAGAGAGCCAAGACCGGCCAGCCCCAGGCAGCCGATGGCGAAGAACAGGAAGGAGACCGCCATTGCCGGCCGCAGCCGGGCTGGAGAAAGGCGGCCAGCACTCAGACTACCCACCACGATGCCGGCGACCAGCGCGATCTGGAGCAGCGCATAAGTCGACGGACCATTGCCGGCGAACTCATATGCCAGCGGCAGCAGCGCAGGCGTGGCCGAGCCGATGAGAACGCTGGCGGTTGCCGCCACGATCAGCAAGGCTCGAGCAGGGCGGACCGCGAGCGCTACGCGCAATCCGCTCCCCAGTCCCGCAAGGTTGATGCCCCCACCCAGGCCGGGGATGGTGGCGACCAGCAGGCCGCTGAGTGCGAAAGTGGCGGCGTCGAGCCAGAAGAGCCAGAGTGCCTGTGGCCAGCGCGCGAGCAGGGCCCCGGCGAGGCCGAAGCCGAGGGCCTGCGCGGTGGAGAACGCCAGCAGGAGGACCGAGTTGGCGGTCTCGATCTGGTTGTCCTTGACCAGCTCGGGCACGGCCGCCTGGCGGGCCGACTGCACGATGGCTTCGGCGGCGCCCAAGACCACCAGACACGGAAAGATGGTGAGCGTCGAGAGCGGCACGGCGAAGGGCAGCAACAGTAGGGCCAGGCAGCGCAGCGCTTCCAGGCTGACCACCAGGCGGCGGCGATCCCAGCGGTCGGCGGCACGACCCAGCAACCCTCCTACCGCCAGCGTGGCTCCCACCCGGCAGACGTAGGCCAGGCCGATCCCAATGGCGCCGAGCGATCGCCAGGCGATGACTAGCGTCAGCGTCAGCGTCATCGGGTCTCCGACCGAAGAGACCAGAATTGCGGCGGTGAGACGGCTGAAGCGGGGCGTCTGCAACAGCAAGCGGTGAGCGCCCACGCGCTGGTCGGCGGTTCCTGCCTGACCCAGCTCTCCGGGAACCCTCAACTACTGCTCACCCTTGCCACTCCCAGCTTAATTGCGGACGGTCCGATCGCTCTCGGCACAAAGTCCGACAGCGGCTCAGCAGGCACGATACTCCGCTGGCGTTTCGTGGGGGGTGTTTTCAGGCCTTCCAGGAGGCTGATCGTGCCGAAGGCGGCAGCAGCCGTTCCTGCGGCCGGGGCGAGGCTGCCAACCGGCTGGCTCCGGCTGAGACGACCGCCGAGGCCAGTTGCACAGTTGCGACGGCCACCAACGACCCTTCGATCGCATACCCTCGTGAGCGCACAGCCAGCGCCGCACCGCCCCCGAGCAGCCCGACCAGCAACTGCGGCAGCTGGTTTCGGGGCAGGTTCAGCCGATCGCCCAGAAGCAACGCTAGGCCAAACCAGAGCGGTCCGCTGGCCAGCTGATAGCTAGGCGCCCAGTGGAAAAGGAGTGTCACAGCCGTAGCTGCAATCACGCAGCCCAAGACCGTGAGCAAGCTCAGCCGGCGCGCATACCAGAGCCAGGCCGCGCCCACGACCTGGGCCAGTAGCGAAGTGACGAAGACGGGGCCCGCGACGTTGCCCAGATAGAGTCGAGTGATATCGATGGGCATCCTGCTGCCACCGTAGAAATCGAGCCAGAGGCGGATCGGCTCAGGCGTTGGCGTGGCGGCGTTCGGCCTTAGATAGGCGGCCGGGGCGCCCTGCGTGGCGATCACCACAGCGGCGTAAGCAGCCAGGCCCACCTGGAACCTGACCGAGGGCAGAAAGCGCGCTCGTAAGAGTTCAGCGGCAGCCGCCGCGCCGGCCAGGCCGATCACCACCAGCAGCGGAGTGTTGGGCCCCACGAGAGCGATCGCCACGACCGCGGAAAGCAGGGGCGCGCCCCCCGCAAAGCGTTTTAGAAAAAGGGCCGGAAGCTGAGCTACGCAGCCGATCACCACTGCCAGCACCAACAGCGTGGCTGCGGATTCTCTGAAAAGCAGGAGACCCGCAACGAGGGACGGCAGCATGGCCAACGCGAAAACGTAGGTTGACGAAGCGCTGTGCGGGCTGAGGATCAGCTCGCCAAGGCGGTGCCGCAGGCTATCCAGCACAAGCGGATTCTAGTTGCACCGAATTACCGCGACAGAGGATGGCGAACGTCTTGGTGCATAATCGAATCCGCGTGTCGCCGTCTTCTCTACGTCTTGGAGCGACAATCGTTCTGGCGCTGCTGGCCCTGTTTGGGGGCGCTGCACCGGCTGCTGGCGCGCCGCCAGCCAACGACACCTGGCAGCGCCTGGCCCAGCTGCCTGAGGCAGTTACTGAACCACTGCTAGCCTTTGCGGTCAGCCCGTCGGAGCCGGCGACACTCTTGGCCGGGACTCCTGCCGGGAACCTCTACCGCTCATCCGACGGAGGCCAGAGTTGGAAGCTGGTGAAGCGGCAGCTGGGCGGCCCCGTGACCAGCGTTGTCTTCGATCCATACCAGTCCGGCAGCGTTGTCGTGGGGACGCATAGCGCAGGCGCCTGGCGCAGCAGTGACGGCGGCCAGACCTGGGATCGGGAAGCGGGCAGCGAGGGCCGCAGTGTGCGGGCCATCGCGTTCGGCCCCGGCTTGACCCTGGTCGGCAGCGACCAGGGGGCGCTGCTCAGCCATGGCGGCGCGCCTCTAACGCCATCCGGGCCGCAGACCGTTGGTGTCAGCGCCGTGGCGGTGGTGCAAGGGGGACAGCCCACCCGGCTGGTCATCGGGGCCGACACCAGCAGGGCCGAGGAGGCGCTGCCGCTCTTTGCCAGCGGGGACGGGGGCCAGAGCTGGGCAGTCGCTGCCAAGGACGTGGGTGCCAGCAGCATGGTGTCCGCGCTGGCGGCGGGACCGGCTCCTGACGGATCGCCCCGGCCGCTTCTCCTCGGCACGAACGCCGGCCTGTACAGCTCTCACGACGGAGCTGATAGCTGGCAGCAGCTGACGGGCGACCCTGCCCTGCCGGCAGTCGATTTCTCAGCTCTCGCCTGGTCGGACAGGACCGATCAGTTCTATGTGGCCAGCGATGGCGGTGGTTCCGATGCGGGCGGCATCTGGCAGACGGCCGACGGTGGCAGCCACTTTCGCTCGCTGGAACCGCCGGTCCACGCGGTGACTGCCCTGGCGGTATCTCGCGGATTGGAGCCTGTGCTCTACGCCGCCAGCTTCCGACCGGTCGACCACGCCGTGTTTCTCTGGTCGTATCGCGATGCGGGTGGCAGTCCCCAAACGGCCATCGGAGCCGTGCCGGCGCCGAAGCCGATAGCTCAGGCAGGTGCCTCGGCACCCGGTCCGGCCCTGAATCCAGCAGTGGAGGCGCGGCAGCTGCTGCACGGTCCGGAAACGCCTTTCCTAGCTCTCGGCCTGGTGTCACTGCTGGTGCTCCTGCTGGCCTTGGGCGCCTACGCCGGCCGAGCTCGCAAACTCTAGCCACGGCCACCGCCGTGAGCTGACGAAGGCTGCCGGCTGACCCCGTTTGGGCCGAAGCTGCTAGCTGTCGGCGCCCGGCGGCAGTCCGGGCGGCTCCAGGCGGCGGGCGGTTGCTTCAGGGATGGGCGGCCGCTCAGGCCGGCGATGGCGGTCGCCCCGCAGCCCTGTGCTCCGCAGCATCTCGTCGGCGAGCGCCTCGTAGCGGTGCTCCAGCAGGTCCGAGACCGGATCGCGGCTCACGCGCAGGAGACGGGTGAAGGAGAGCGTGCTGACGGCGCGGAAGGCGAGGAGCGCGCTGGCCTGTTCGGAGAGACCGCCGGCCGCCGCGCGTTCCAGGTAGGCGAGAGCGGCGCCACGCTCGCGGGCGTCCCGCCAGCGCCAGACTGCGTACGGGCCCGTGATGAGGAAAATCGGGATGGCCGCCACCAAGACTCCCACCACGAGCGCCGTCTGATCCACAACCGTGTTCAGCTGGCCTGCTGCGGCGATCAGCTGATCTCCTCTGCGAGCCAACGTGGGCAGGGCAGATGGGTTGTGGAGGTTCAGGAGCTGGCTGAGCGGGCTGGCCTTGATGGCCTTCAGCACCTCGTTGAGCTGGCCAAATCCGGTGTTCAGCTGGCCGATGCCCGAGTTGATCTCATCCCCCGTGCCGCGCAGCGCGTCCCCCACCTGGCGCAGGCGCTCGATCTGGTCGTGGAGCCACCGGCCGAGAAGCAGGCAGAGCACCGTCCAGGCGCCCGCGGCCACGTCCCCGATGACTCTGAAGGCAGCCGGCCGGGGACGTTCGGGATAGAACTTGAGCACCAGTCTCCTCCGCCTGGAAACGATATACGCACAATCGTCCGCCGGCGCACTTCCCTAGACTCCCAGGCGATGAGCTCGGCCGCAGATCGCCTCCGGGAGTTGGGCCTCCAGCTGCCGGCGGCCCCCGCCGCCATGGCCTCCTACGTGCCCACCGTGCAGGTCCCCATCGCCGACGGCCGCTCCCTGCTGTACATCTCCGGTCAGGTTGCCAGTCAGGACGGCAGACTGCTCACCGGGCGCGTGCCGGATGAGGTCGATTTGGCGCATGCCCAGGAGGCGGCGCGCTGCTGTGCCCTGACCATCCTGGCCCAGCTCGACAGTACTGTCGGACTGGACAAGGTGGAAAGGCTTGTCAACTTGACTGTGTGGGTGAACTGCACGTCTGACTTCACAGAGCAACCGACTGTCGCCAACGGAGCCTCCGACCTCCTGGTCCAGGTGCTCGGCGAATCGGGTAAGCACACCCGGGCCGCCGTCGGCGCGTGCGGTCTGCCCAAGGACGTCACTGTCGAGATTGGCGCCATCGCGCTGGTTCGCAGGTAAATGCTGCCCTGCATCGCTGTCAACAGATTTGCCCAATCCACACTCAGCTCCCACAGCTGACCGGTTCGATGCCTCGTCGCTGAGGCGCCACCCGCGGCTGCTGCTCGGCGGCAGCGTCGTCTACTTGGGGCTCATCTTCGGTGTGATGCTCTGGCGGGGCATCGACATCGAGCCGCAGTGGGTGGTGCTGGCGCTGCTCGTCATCGCAGCCGCGATGGGCCGGGGCAAGCAGTTCATCTTCGACTTCGTCCCTTTCCTGCTGCTCTTCCTGCTCTACGAGGTGATGCGTGGCTTCGCCGCCAAGACAGGCTTCGCACCGCACGATCTTTCAGGGCCTGAGCGCCTGCTCTTCGGCGGGGCCCTCCCGAGCGAGTGGCTGCAGCAGGTGCTCTACAGACCCAAGAGCGTGGGCTGGGTGGATCTGGTCAGCATGGGCCTCTACTTCCTGCATTTCCCGCTGCCGGTGGCTGTCGGCTTCATCTTCTGGCTTCGAGATCGCCATCATTACTGGCACTTCGTGGGGGCGCTGCTGCTGATGTCTGCCCTGGCCTTCGTGACTTACTTGTTCTTCCCCAGCACACCGCCCTGGCTGCAGTACCCAGGCGAGGTGCACAAGGTGGCCAACGAGACTGTCACGAAGCTGGACATTGACTACTTCATCTCT
The DNA here is from genome assembly GCF_050999135.1 of Candidatus Dormiibacter sp. Classification (NCBI taxonomy): domain Bacteria; kingdom Bacillati; phylum Candidatus Dormiibacterota; class Candidatus Dormibacteria; order Candidatus Dormibacterales; family Candidatus Dormibacteraceae; genus Candidatus Dormiibacter; species Candidatus Dormiibacter sp. The sequence continues at coordinate 129,737 of NZ_JBPCPN010000002.1, forward strand.
CCCCTCTATGACCACATAAATCCCAACCAGTACGCCGCCTTTCCTTCGCTGCACGCCTCCTATCCTGTCCTGGCGGCCGTCTACGCGTGGTCGCGGTACCGGCTGCTGGCCGTGGCACTAGTGTTCTGGAGCGTGGGAGTGTGGTTCGCCATCGTGTACCTGGGCGAGCACTACGTGGTGGATGCGCTGTTCGGCCTGCTCTACGTCGCGGTGGCCACCGCAGCGGTGGAGCTGGGTTCGCGCCAGCTGCGTCGGCGGGAGGAGGACAAGGCTGCCCGAGGGGAGGCGGCGGCCTAGCATCGGCCTGCTAGACGCTAGCTCTCCCAGACGCGCTTCATGATCAGCCTGGCCAGTTTGTCGGGGTCATGGTGAGAGGGGATGGCGACGTTGACAACGTCTCCACCGATGAACTTGGAGCCCTCCGCCAGTCGAACGGCCTGCTCGTGGTCGAAGACGACCAGGTTCTGGCCTCCGGTCGGCATGTGGTTTGAATTCGAATTCACCACCACGAAATCAAAGAGGTTCTCGCCCACGTGATCGTGCAGCGTTTTCAGGTAGTGGCTTACGTGGTAGCCGTCGGTCTCGCCAGGCTGGGAGGCCAGGTTGCAAACGAAGACCTTGAGCGCCGGTGACTCGCGGATGCAGCGGATCATCCCCGGCACCATCAGGTTGGGCAGGATCGACGTGTACAGAGAGCCTGGGCCGACCACGATGAGCTCGGCTTGGGCGATGGCTAGCGCCGCCTCCGGGTTGAGCAGGATGTCATCGGGCTTGAGAAAGACGCGGCTGATGGGCGCGTTCTGTCTCGGGATCTGCGACTCACCTTCCACGAAGGCCCCGTTGACGCTGGCGACCAGCGTCACGTCATGCAGCGTGGAGGGAATGATGGTGCCGCGGACGGCGAGCACGCGGCCGGACTCGCGAAGGGCTGTCTCGAAGTTGCCGGTGACTTCCGCCATGGCCATGATGAACAGGTTTCCGAAGGAGTGGCCGTCGAGCGAGCCCTCCTTGAAGCGAAGGTTGAACAGCTCTTTCACCAACGGCTCGGCATCCGCCAAGGCGACGAGGCACTGCCTGAAGTCGCCGGGGGGCAGGATGCGATACTCGTCTCGGAGCCGGCCGCTGGAGCCGCCGTCGTCGGCCACAGTGACCACTGCGGCAAGGTTGCTGGTGTACTGCTTCAGGCCCCGGAGCAGGGTCGACATGCCAGTGCCCCCGCCGACGGCGACGAGCCGCGGGCCCCGGCGGCGGGTGCGGAACGTGTAGATCATCTCCATCGTGCTGGGTCCGTTCTCCGCTCCGGGCAGGAAGGGGCCCAGAACCGAGCGCTGCAGCATGTAGATGGAAAAGATGAGGACGCTGAGCCCGCCAACAGTGAAGATGGCCGCCCTGACCGGCTTGGGCCAGAACTGGAGGGTCAGCGTCGCCACCCAGCCGGGGAAGGTGACCTCGCTGTAGACAGCCTTCAGGGCGTAGCTGGCGCCGAGGTCGATCACCAGAATGGCAGCCATCAGGAGCAGAAGCCAGCGCTTGACCTCGAGGCCGGGGAGCAGCCAGCGCAGCCAGCGCCGATAGGCGTTGTTTCGATTCATAGCGGGGTAAAGGGTTTCCTTGGTCTTGTGAAGAACGCGATCTCAGCGGCGGCCGTTACGCCTCACCTGCCGGTCCCGGCGCACCGCTGTGAGCCCCGGGGCGGATAATCAGTGCATGAGAACTGCTCGGCGCCTGCGGCGCCTCACAACTGTCGCCGGCTTTGGCCTCATGGTAGCCGCCATCTCACAAGAGATGGCCAAGCCGGAGGCTCAGCGCACCTGGACCGGCAAGGTCTTCGGCCTCGTGCCCTACGACTTCCGGCCGCCGACGTGGGACCGTATCCGGGCCGCCTACTGGAACCCGAACTCGAGCAGCCTGCTCTCCACACGAGTGCTGGGCGTCGGCTGGTCGGTCAACTTCCATCGGGCCAGCATCCTGCTTGAGAACGGCTTCCGCATGCTGATGGGCACAGGTGTAGCGACGCCTGTCCTGCGCCAGGCCCAGAAAGCGGCGACCCAGGCCACGAGTAAGGCGCAAGATGTCGCCTCCAGCGCGAGCGGTGGTCGGGTCGGCAACCGGGCGGCACCTGGTTCCCCGTCGCGGTCGGATGCTGAACCTTTGGTAGAAACACTCAACCAGCAGCGCTGAATCACCCTGGCGTGCCTGTGCGCCGCGGCTACAATTGGTGCCCGGCACTGGGGAGTGGCCAAGCTGGTAAGGCGCCTGACTCTGGATCAGGAGATCGAGGGTTCGAATCCTTCCTCCCCAGCCAATCTGACAGCACTTGCCTGACGGGCTCATGCCGCTGACGCCTGACGCCGCGAACGCCGCCGGTCGCGCGGCGACGCCGGCCCAGCCTTCCCCCTTGGAGCAGCCTTACGACGTTCTGCTCCAGACCATCCGCCGGCGGCGGAGCGTGCGCAAGTTCCAGCCCGGCCGACCGGTTTCGCGGGAGACCCTGCTCCGCATCATGGAAGCCGGCCGCTGGGCGCCCAGCGGGGCCAACGCCCAGCCCTGGGACTTCATCTGCGTTGACGAGCCGGACGTGCGGGAGCAGGTGCTGCACGTCTTCCTCCGTCAGGGCCAGCGCCTGCTCGAGCACGTGACGCGCTTTCCGGCCGTGAACAAGAGCTTTCTCGCGCACACGAGTGCGATCATCCTGGTCCTCGGCGATCACCGCTGGAAGGCTGCCTTCCCCCAGGGCAACCAAGCCGCCTGGCAGGACGAGTACGCCGCCAACAATGACAACATCTTCTACTGCTCACTCGGCGCGGCCATCCAGAACCTGCAGCTGGCGACCACCGCCTGCGGGCTGACGTCAGCCTGGCTCTCGGGCGGCGGCGAAACGCGGACTGCGGCAGAGCTGCGAGAGATCCTGGGCTACCCGGCGAGCGCCCGGCCCTACGGCACGATCCCGATCGGCTATCCGGCCAAGGAGGTGGGCGCCAAGTGGCGCCGCCCGCTGGAGCAGATGGTCCACTGGAACCGCTTTGAGCCTGAGCAGTACAGGCCGCAGCCGCTGATCGACTTCTACGTAAGTCAGCTTCGCCCTTTCGCTATGTACAGGCCGTTCGAGACGATCCAGGAGTGGGAGGACGCCGCCGACCGCGTCGGCGGCTGGGGGCTCGCGTTCTCCAGCCGGGTCTCCAACCCGGGCGGCAAGCTGCCGTAGTAGCCGCCCCGAGTGTCTGAACAGCAGGCCCGCCCCCGGCGCCAGCCATCGTGAGCGGCGGCAAGGTGCTCTTGGCCGGCTGCCGGCCGGAGATCGCGGCGGGGGCGGACGGCCGCATCCTGGCCACGGGAGCTCGCGCCCGCGCGGTCGCCGGCCGGGACGCTCTGGTGCTTCAGCTCCGAGGCCAGGCCTGGCCGGGGCTGGGGGACTCCCATCTGCATCTGGAGGCGCTGGCACTGAGCCGCCTCGGCGTGGATCTGAGCGGAGCGCGCTCCCGCGAAGAAGCGCTTGAACGCGTCCACCGGCGCGCCCGACGCCTGCTGCCGGACGGCTGGCTGCTGGGCCGAGGTTGGTACAACGACGAGTGGCGCGACCCCCGCTTCCCTGACAGACACGGCTTGGACCGCGCGGCGGCCGGGCGGCCGGTGCTCCTGCACCGCGCGGACGGCCACTCAGCCTGGCTGAGCACCGCCGCCCTCGGCGCTGCGGGCATCACCGCCGGGACGCCGGACCCGGAGGGCGGGGTGATCGATCGCGGGCCTGACGGCGGGCCGACTGGCATCCTCCGGGAGTCCGCCATCGCCCTCGCCGTGGGGTCGGTGCCTGAGATCCCGGCAGCCGTGTACGACAAGGCTTTGATTGCCGCCCTACGGGACCTTGCTCGGCTCGGTCTCACCTCCGTGCAGTCGTTCGACGGCAGCCGCAGCTTCACCGCGCTGCAGCGCCTGCACGCTGCCCGCCGGCTGCCTCTTCGAGTGACATATCACCTGCCCGTGGCGCAGCTGGGCGAGGCCGAGCGGATGGGCGTCCGCTCGGGGCTGGGCGACGACATGCTGCGTGTCTGGGGCGTCAAGGGCTTCCTGGACGGGTCGGTGGGCTCGCGCACAGCCCAGATGCTGGACGGGAGCGGGGTGGAGGTGATGCCGCAGGACGAGTTGGAAGACGCCGTCCGGCGCTGCGCTGGAGCCGGCCTCAACATCTGCCTGCACGCGATCGGCGATCGGGCAGTCCGCCGAGCGCTCGACGCCCTCCTGCCGCACGCGAGGGCGCGTCCCGACTGGCGACCACGCTTGGAGCACGCCCAGTTCGTCCATGCTGACGACGTGCCCCGCTTCCGCGCCGGCGGCGTCATCGCGTCCATGCAGCCGATCCATGCCGTTACCGACCGGCCACTGACCGACAGCGAGTGGCCCCACCAGGCCGCTCACGCCCACGCTTGGGGAGCGCTTCAGCGGGCGGGGGCGGTCCTTGCTTTCGGCACTGATGCGCCGGTCGAAACTGCTGATCCGCTGGCGTGCCTGCACGCCGCCACGAGCTGGCGCCGAGAGGTTGGCTGGCATCCCGAGCAGGCCCTGAGCGAGAGGCAGGCGCTGGCGGCCTACACGATCGGAGCCGCCTTCGCGGCCGGCCTGGAGAGGAAGGTCGGCCGCCTCGCCGCTGGCTATCTGTGCGACGTGACTGTGGTCGACTCGGGCCGCGTGACCGCGACTATAGTCGGTGGTCGGCTGGTCTGCGGCGGCTAGCGTGGCGAAACGCCGCTGCTTCGGCCCCCGAGAGTTGTCAAGCAGCTGGAGAAGCTGGAGAGGGGTCGTGCGGCCGGACGGGACGCCAGTAGCGGTAGGAGGATCGCTCGAAACCGAGCGCCTCGTAGAAGGCGTGGGCGGCTTCTCGTTCGGGGCGGAGGCCACTGGTCAGCTCCAGCCCCTCACAGCCGCGTCGCTCGGCGAGCTCCAAGACAGTAGTGACAAGCAAGCGAGCGACGCCCTGGCGGCGGTGGGCAGCGCTGACGACGAGCGCGGTGAGGCGGCCAATCGGCCCAGCGTGGGTCAGCGTGCGCGAGATCGCCAGCGCGGCGAGTCCGATCACTCGACCTTCGTCCACCGCGACGAGCACAAGTTCTTCCGAGCCGCGTAGACGCTGCACGGTCGTCGACTCGTCGGTCGGGTAGCCAAGCTCGAAGAGCAGCTCGGCGATGTGTCCGGCGTCGCGCTCACACGCGGAGCGAACCCGCATGTTGCTGGAACGCACTTCACACGGCGTTGGTAACACCGGAGAGATTGACTCAATGATTGACGGCCTCCTGTCCGCCCTTCGACCGCCGCCGGCATGGCGGACAGAGTCCGGACGTGACACAATACGAACATGGGTTCGATGGCAGCGAGCACCTGGTCCTCTCCTGTCGATGATGTGACCCGGTCGATCGCTGCTCTCGTGGGTGAGGACACGCGGCACGTGCCAGGAGTCGTGCAGGCGGAGAGGATGAAGCAGATCCGACAGGGCATCAACCGTTTGGAGGCGCAGTTCAATGCCGAGCTCCGCGTCTTCGATAAGCAGCAGGGCTGGGTGGTGAGCGGTCATCAGGGCCGGCATGGCTGGCTCCGCCGGAACTGCCAGTTCAGCTCCGGCGCCGGGGCTGACCGCATCCGCCTGGGCCGGCAGCTGGAAGAGCTGCCCCAGACAGCTGCAGCTTTCCACGAGCTCGGCTCAGCGTCCAGCATCTCCCCAGCCGAAGAACGGCTGGCGAGGGCCGTGACCTCAACGGCCAGAGCTCGGCTGGGACCGAGGCTCTCTATTCCGGCTCGTAGCCCAGGTTCGGTCGCAGCCAGCGTTCCACCTCGCTGACCTCCATGCTCTTGCGGCGGGCGTAGTCCAGGACCTGGTCGCGGCCGATCTTCCCCACAGTGATGTAGCGCGCCTTCGGGTGTGCGAAGTAAAGACCTGAGACCGAGGCGGGCGGCAGCATGGCATAGGACTCGGTCAGCGTCATGCCCACGCGGTCGGCCTCGAGAAGTTGGAAGAGCGTTCGCTTCTCGGTGTGGTCGGGGCAGGCGGGATAACCGAACGCGGGTCGGATGCCGCGATACTTCTCAGCCGTCAGCTCCTCGGCCGAGAGCTGCGGCCCGCTCTCGTACCACTCCCGCCGGGCCTGCTCGTGCAGGTACTCGGCAAACGCCTCCGCCAGCCTGTCCGCGAGTGCCTTGACCATGATGGCGCGGTAGTCGTCGCCCTCCGCTTGAAACCGCGCCGAGAGCTCCTCGGCGCCGAGCCCCGCCGTGCAGGCGAAGGCGCCCAGGTGGTCGCCGGCCGGCGCGACGTAATCGGCCAGCGATGGATTTGGGCGGTCGTCGCCATGGTCCAGCTGCTGGCGAAGCATGGGAAACCGCACCTCGCTGCCATCAGCCTGCAGGACCAGGTCGTCGCCTTCCGCTCGGGCCGGCCAGAAGCCGTAGACGCCGCACGCGCGCAGGCTGCGCTCGCGTTCGATCTGATCGAGCAGCTCCTGGGCCTGCTCATAGAGCTCGTGAGCGGCGGCCCCCATCTCGGGATGGGAGAGGATGCCCGGGAAGCGGCCGCGCAGCTCCCAAGCGTGAAAGAAGAAAGTCCAGTCGATGTAGCGGCGCAGCGTTCCTAGCTCCGGCTCGACCAGCCGCCTGCCCAAGCGGACCGGCACCGGCAGATCGTCGAAATCGACCAGTTCGCGGTTGGCGCGCGCCTGCTGATAGGTCAAGAGCGGTCGCATCTGCTTGGCGCTGTGCTGCTCCCGCAGAGCGACCTGCAGGTCCCGGTTCTCCTCGTCAAACGCATTCAGCTGGTTGGGATCGAGCAGCTTCGAGACGACGCCTGCCACGCGAGACGCGTCCAGCACATGCACAGTCGGCCGGCTGTATTCAGGCGCTATGCGGACGGCTGTGTGCTGCTTGGAGGTGGTGGCGCCCCCGATGAGCAGCGGCACCTTGAATTCCCGCCGCTCCATCTCCTTCGCCACATTGACCATCTCGTCCAGCGAGGGTGTGATCAGCCCGGACACCCCCACCACGTCGGCGCCCTCGGCGACAGCCGTATCCAGGATGCGGTCGGCCGGCACCATCACGCCGAGGTCAATGACGTCGTAGTTGTTGCAGCCCAGCACCACGCCCACTATGTTCTTGCCGATGTCGTGCACGTCGCCCTTGACTGTGGCCAGGACCAGCTTGCCGCGCGCCTGGCTCTCCGTCGAGTCGGCCTTCTCAGCCTCCATGTAGGGCTGCAGATAGGCGACCGCTCGCTTCATAGCCCTGGCGCTCTTGACCACCTGGGGCAGGAACATCTTGCCGGCGCCGAAGAGATCGCCCACCACCTGCATCCCCGCCATCAGGGGACCCTGGATGACCTCGAGCGGGCGGGCATATTGCTGCCGCGCTTCCTCCGTGTCCTCCTCGATGAAGTCGACGATGCCGTGCACCAGCGCGTGCTCCAGCCGCTTTTGGACCGGCGTCTCCCGCCAGAGGAGGTCACGCTCGCGCTGGGTGCCTCCGCCGGAGACCGTGCGTGCGAACTCGATCAGCCTGTCGGTGGCGTCAGGCCGGCGGTCGAAGATGACGTCCTCGACCAGCTCGAGCAGATCCGGCGGGATGTCCTCGTACACCGCGAGCTGACCGGCGTTGACAATGCCCATGTCGAGCCCCGCCTGAATCGCGTAGTAGAGGAAGGCCGAGTGGATGGCCTCCCGAACCCGATCGTTGCCCCGGAAGGCGAAGGAGAGGTTGGAGATGCCGCCGGAGATCTTGACACCCGGGCAGCGCCGCTTGATCTCGCCGGCCGCCTCGATGAACGCCTTCGCGTACTGGCTGTGCTCCTCCATGCCCGTCGCTATGGCCAGTACGTTGGGATCGAAGATGATGTCCTCCGCCGGGAAGCCGACCTGCTCGGTGAGCAGCCGGTAGGCCCGCTGGCAAATCTCCACCTTGCGGGCCGCCGTATCGGCCTGACCCTTCTCGTCGAAGGCCATGACCACTACTGCGGCGCCCAGGCGCCGGACAGAGCGGGCCTGGGCCAGAAACGGTTCCTCACCCTCCTTGAGGCTGATCGAATTGGCCACACCCTTCCCCTGTAGACACTTGAGCCCGGCCTCTATCACCGACCAGCGGGAGGAGTCGACCATGATCGGCAGCCGGGCCACCTCCGGCTCGGTGGCTATCAGGTTGAGAAAGCCGACCATGGCCTCCTTCGAATCGAGCAGATCGGCGTCCATGTTGATATCGATCAGGTTGGCGCCGCCGCGAACCTGCTCCAGCGCCACCTCCAGCGCGCCGCCCAAATCTCCCGCCTCGATCAGGCGCCGGAAGCGGCTGGAGCCGGTGACGTTCGTGCGCTCGCCGATCATCACGAACCTCGAGTCAGGCCCGATCTCGAACGTCTCCAGGCCAGCGAAGCGAGTCCGCTGAGGGATCGCCGGCAGAGCTCGCGGCTTCACCCCGCTGACTGCCGCCGCGATGGCCCGGATGTGTTCAGGTGTGGTGCCGCAACAGCCGCCGGCGGCGTTGACTAGCCCATCCCGGGCGAACTCCCCCAGCAGCCGGCTCGTCTCGGGCGGCTGCTCGTCGTAACCGCCGAAGGCGTTGGGCAGCCCCGCGTTGGGGTAGCAGCTGACGTAGGCGCTGGCCACCTGCGCCAGCGCCGCCAGATGGGGCCGTATCTCATGCGCCCCCAGCGAACAGTTGATGCCTGTCAAGAGCGGGCGGGCGTACTCGATCGACGTCCAGAAGGCCTCGACGGTCTGGCCCGCCAGCGTGCGCCCGCTGCGATCGACGATGGTAACCGAGATCATCAGTGGCAGCTCCGGCGCCACCGCCTGAGCGGCCGCGATGGCCGCCTTGCCGTTGAGGGTGTCGAAGATCGTCTCGATCAGGAGCAGGTCCGCGCCACCGTCGCGGAGGCCGCGAGCCGCTTCGGCGTAAGCGGAGTAGAGCTGATCGAAGCTCACTGGCCGGTAGCTGGGGTCGTCTACCCGGGGCGACATTGAGAGCGTGACGTTGGTGGGTCCCAGCGAGCCGGCCACAAAACGGTTCTCGTACTCGGCCGCCGCCTGCTTCGCCAGCTGGGCGCCCGCCCGGTTCATCTCGTAGACGACCGACTCCAGACCGTAGTCGCGCTGAGAGATGGAGGTCGCTGTGAAGGTGTTGGTCGAGGTGATGTCGGCGCCGGCCTGCAGATACTCACGGTGGACGTCGACCACGACGTCCGGGCGGGTCAGGCAGAGCAGGTCGTTGTCCCCCTGCAGGGGCTGAGGATGGTCCCGGAAGCGCTCGCCCCGAAAGGCAGTCTCATCCAGCTGCCGGCGCTGCAGCATGGTGCCCCAGGCGCCGTCCAACAGCACAATTCGCTGATCCAGGAGTCCCTTCAGTCGCGCCGCAGTACTCAATGCGGCTTCACCGGGTGCCGAAGCGGATGAGAAGGTCTTCAGTCTCCCGCGTGCTGGGCGGCCACGTGCCGCAGCGAAGGCTGACCGGCAGTTTCCGCGCAGATATTCTCGACCACTTCCTTCAGGCTACCGGTCTCCCGGTAGATGCGAAGTTGGCGGTCCGCGCTGGTGCCCTCCCTAAGGATCGTCTCCACGTACCTGACCGCCTCGCGTGACTCCAGCTCGTCCACCACCTCGTCGATGAACTCCAGCAGTTCCTCGGCCAGCTGAGCTGTGGGGATCTCACTCTGACGGCCGAAGTCGATCAGCTTGCCGGCGGTGCCGTGGCGCATCGCGCGCCACTTGTTCTCGGCGATCAGGGCAGGCATGTACTTGCGGAAGCCCAGGTTCCGCTCACGCAGGCGCAGCAGTTTGGCGCAGATCGCCTGGCACAGGCCGGCAATGGCCACTGTCTCTTCAATCCGGGTTGTCTGGTCGCAGCAGCGCCACTCCAGCGTGGGGTGGTGGGGATGCGAGCGAAGGTCCCACCAGATCCGCTTGCCGTCGTCTATGCAGCCCGTCCTGACCAGCATGTCGATGTAGTTCTCGTACTCGTCGTAGGAGCTGAAGTCCGGCGGGATGCCGGTGCGCGGAAAGCGCGACCAGATGACGCTGCGATAGGACTTGAGACCAGTCTCGCGCCCGTCCCAGAAAGGTGAGGAGGTGGAGAGAGCCAGCAGGTGCGGGAGGAAGTAACGGGCCTCGTTCATGATCTCCATCCGCCGGTCGGGGTCAGGGAGCGCGACATGGACATGAAGGCCGAAGATGAGGATCTCGCGGACCACGTCCTGCATCTCGTCTTCCAGCATCTTGTAGCGCTCTTTCTCAGTGATCTGCTGGTCCTGCCAGCGGGAGAAGGGGTGCGTGCCGGCACAGGCGATCCGCATCCCGGCAGGCTCCAGGACGCGATTCAGCATCGCGCGGAATCGGCTGAGCTGCTCTTTCGCCTCGCCCACCGTCTGGCAGATGGTGGTGCCGACTTCGACCACCGATTGGATCATCTCCGGCCGCACCTGGTCGGCGCCGACCTCCTGGGCGATGGATGTCATGAGTGCGTCGATAAAGGGCTGGAGGTGACCATCGCTGTCGAGGATCTGGTATTCCTCCTCGACTCCGATGGTCAGCCAGTCGGTACTCATCGCCTCTCCTCCACCAAAAAAGTGGGAACGATGCTACCGGTGCCCGCAGTCACATTCAGCAGTTCGGAGGAGGAGAGCCTGGTCAGCATGCCGCCCGGCCGGCCGTGGAAGAGGTAGGGGTCCATGTCGACTGCCAGAGAAAGCAACTGCACCGAGTCGTCGAGCACCACGGGAAAGGGCTCCCGCGGCACAGGCACCGCCTCCTGCACCACCGAGGGCTGTTCCAGCCCTTCTTTGACAGCGCTTTCCCACTGCCCGTCAGTGACTGTCCAGCCGAGCACCACACCCTTGCCGCCGTATTCGTCGTTGGGCTTCAAGACGAGTTTGTGGCGGTTCTTGAGGACGTGCTGGACCAGGTCCTTGACGGGTTTTTGGGCAACACTTGAGCTGCCTTCGCGAAGCCGGCGCGTCCATGGGATGTGCCGTGCCACTGCCTTCCTCTGCGCGCTGCTGTACAGCTGCTGGTAGCGCTCGTCCGAAAGCAGCGCCAGCGAGACCTTTTTGTGCAGCAGCTTGCCCCGGAAGGTGTTGACCACACAGACAGCTCCGGCGAGATGCGCTTCGACCAGGCCCCGGGCGGCCTCCGGCTGGGCCAGCAACTCCGAGGTGAGCACGCGCTTGTAGACGAGGTTCACCGGTATGGAACCGGCGTGGAGGCGGCCGCGCCTGAACTCCAAGTCCGCGGGCTCGCAGATGATAGTTTGCAGGCCCCGGCGCTCGAAGTATTCCTTGAACAGCGTGAACTCGTTGGCGGTCGGGAGCCCCGGCCAGTCAACGATTGCCAGCACCGGCCGCTGCCCCTGGCCCCATTCCCTGAAGCAGCGCAGCAGGCAGCTCTGCATCTGCGTCCGCACTGGCAGTGAGCGGGCATGGTAGCGGCGGCGGAAAGCTCGCATCACCGGCAGTTCCCGGAAAACCGCCGCCAGCATGTCCTCGTAAGCCATGCCGGCCGGCGACTCGGCGTTGCATTCGACGTAGCGAACCTCAGCGCCGAAGAAGCTGTCCAGGCGCATCGACGGGGACGAGTGGGAGTGCCCTGTCTCCGCCAGCGCCAGCCGCTCCTCCTCCGGCTCAAGCTCAAGCTCCCGGCGCAGCTCGGCATCGCTGAGAAGCGTTCGCTCCAGCGTGATCAGGGCCGAGTGCACGCCCCGAGCGGCCTGGATCGCGCGCTGATAGCGTTCCGCAGTCAGCAGGTTGGGCCGCAGGGTGCGGCAGATCCGGCGCTCGCCAAAGGTCAGGCTTCGCTGGGGCTGAAGCTCGTGCAGACGACCTGCGCTCTCTGCCTGGAGCGCAGCGTCGCCCAGCAGGTCGTGCCAGGCGCGAACGGGATCGGAGCCTGCCTCCCGGTCAGCCAGAGCTCTGCGCGCCACGGTCCACGTACTTCCACCAGCGATGGTCGCGCCGCCAGGGCGGCTCCATCTGGCGCAGCGCGTATCTGAGCGCCAGGTCGCTCATCCGATCCAGCACCCATTGGAACGCCTCCTGCTTGATTGAGAAGTCGTCAAAGTCGGGCGCCGGATTGAGGAAATCGATGGCGTACAGCGTGCTGTCCCGAACGGCGAACTCGACTGTATTCATGTCGTAGCCGAGCGCCTGGGTCAGCGTCAGCGCATCGGCGATGGCCCGCTGGCGCAGCTGGCCTTGGGGCGGGTTGTCCACCACATAGCGCCGCTCAAAGGGCGCCGCCGGATCGTACCGGAGAGGCCAGACATGCTCCCGGCCTATGCAGATGCAGCGCAGATAGTCATCCCATTTGATGTACTCCTGCAGGATCATCGTCTTCTGACCAGTGCCGTTGTAGGTGGCCCACAGGTCCTCCAGCGAGTGCACCACCGAGACGTGCTTCCAGCCGCCGCCTGTGTTGGGCTTCAGCACCGCCGGCAGGCCCACGTAGCTGATGATGCGCTCCCAGTCCAGAGGAAACTGCAGATTCCGCAGCGACAGCTCGTGGTCGATGTCGGCTATGTACTCCTTGTTCGGCAGCACCACCGAGCGGGGCACTGCCACGCCCAACTTGCGGGCCAGCGTGCATTCGAAGAACTTTTCGTCAGCCTCCCACCAGAAGGGATCGTTGATGACAGCGGCCCCCATCAGCACAGCGCTCTTCAGGTGGGCTCGGTAGTAGGGCACCTCGTGCGAGATGCGATCAATGATGACCGCATAGTCAGGCTCGTCCTGCTCGCCGGGACCGCCGAGCCGGGCCAGCTCGGCCGTGACACCGTTGTCGGCACCCTTGTGGTTGAGCAGGCGGAGGAACGGGTCAGGAAAGGTCTGTTCGCGGCCGACCAGCAGGCCCACCCGGCGGGAGGTCTCCTGTCTCGTCTCAGGCATAGATTCGCAGCATCTCCTTCCAGTACTGCCAATCGTGTGCCCAGCCGGGCCAGAGATCAAGCTTGACACCGACTCCGCGCTGACGCAGCGCGTCCGCCAGCGCCAGCGAGTCCCGCACGTTCGGATCGGTCTCTCCGGTGACGATGACCTTGCAGGGCAGGTCGCGCAGCGGAGTCAGGTAGCGCTCGTCGGTCAGATTGGGAACGAAGGCGAGCGGATTGGTCAGATAGGTCGACTCGTCGCTGTAGCCGTCGAGCCAGCGGCTGGGATCGTACACGCCGGAGAGAGAGATGAATCCCAGCACCCGATCAGGGTGACGGAGGGCGAGCAGCGCTGCATGGAAGGCCCCGAACGACGGTCCTGCGCACACAGGACGCTGGCCGATCTCTTTGAACAGCTCTTGGACCAGGTAGCGCTCATATTCCAGGTGCCGGGCGACGCGCTCCGCCGGCGGTCGCGTCGGCGCGTACCAGGACTCGGAGTCAACCGTGTCGACGCACCAGAGGTTGAGCTCGCCGCTGTCGATCCTGGCCGCCACTGACTCGACCAGGCCGAAGTCCTCCCACTGATAGAAGCGCCCCTGGGAGGTGGGAAAGGCCACGAGAGGGCGGCCCTTGGTGCCAAAGCGAAGGATCTCCATGTCCCTGCCGAGCGCTGAGCTCCAGGTCCGCCGGTAATCCCTCTCCACGACGTCGGAAGTCTAGCGAGAGGCCAAACGACCGGCGTGTCGGCCCGCGCGAGGTCCGAAACGGGCTCCGGCTGAGGCGAACGTCCCGCAGCCGGGGCTTATCCCAGGGCTGAGTGATCAGGGGATCTGGGCAGTGAGCAGCGTGCGCACAATTCCCTGCGTGTAGGCGTCGATGTCTACGTCCAGGCCCGGAGGCCGCTCCTGGTGGGCTGTGCCGATCAGCAGGCTGGCGAAGGCGCGATGCTGGCAGGCACCGAGGAGCACGGCGGCAAGGAACGGGGGCTGGGCATCGGGGGCCAGCCGCCCGGCTAGCTGCTCGGCCTCCAGATAGCGGACGAGCGCCGCCTGCCCCTGGCTGAGGCCTTCAGCGCGGCCGGAGTGCTGCAGCCAGCCCAGCACCTCGGGGTCAGCGAGCACCGAACCCATCATGGGCAGCAGCTCGCCATAGAAGCGGATGGCCGCGGAGGCGAAGCGGGTCAGATTGGCTTCGACCGTGGCCTGGCCGACGGCCGCGAAGAGGTCCTGCATCGCGGCCCGGATCCCGCTCGCCACCAAGCCGAAGGCGGCGCCGAAGAGGGCCGTCTTGTTCTCGAAGTGGTTGTAGAGGCTGCCTTCGGAGACCCCTGCCTCGCGGGCGATCTCCTTGGTCGTCGCGTTGGTCACTCCGCGATCCCGGATCACGCTGACCGCGGCAGCGGCGATCCGCTCCTTGGTCGACTGCGACATTGGCCACCTCCGATAGAACAGGGTCTTGACAACTGAGTGTGCGCTCACTCATCATGGGTGAGTACTCACTCAGGATACCTAAGGAGGTGGTCGTGGAACCGACGATCGTGAACCCGAGCCCCAGGTGGCCTCCAGCCAGGCTTCGTGATCCGCTGCCGTTCGGATACATCCACATCGCGGCGGCGGTGCAGCCTCCCGCCCAGCCGGGACCTCCGTTCCCCCGCCCAAGCGCACGCAGGAAAGCGCTTCTCGGTCGCTTGAAAGGGCTGGCCGCGGACTTGATGCGGCTCGACGAGGTGGAGAGAGCCTCCATCTATCGGGCGGCCCTTGTCCCACCCACCGGCGGCGGGGAGCCGGCGAGCCACCCGGCCCGCTTCGACGTCGCCGCACTGATCGAGACCAGCTCACCCTCTGAGATCGCCAAGGTCCAGGCCGCCGAGCCGTACCAGCAGCTCCTCGAGGCTGTTCAGGAGGTCGCCCAGGACGTGCACCTCATGGCGGCTCGCTGCGCGCGCCTGCTGGGCGACGTGGACAAGTCGCGGCCCGGCCTCTTCCTGTTCAACCACTTCACCACTGAGGAACCCCAGGTGGCGCTGGAGCTCTGGGAACGTTTGGCCGGCTGGTATGCGGTCGAGACCGGGCTTGACAACTCGACGCTGCTGCAGCCGATCGGCGAGGCCGACTACGTCTTCGTGAACCACGCCCGCTGGGATCACAGCCTGCCTCGACTGATGCTGGAGCAGTTCGCCAGGCCCAGCTTCCGGTCCTATGTGCTGGCGAACCTCCGCGCCAATCGGACCGTGTCCATGCCAGTCCTGTACCGGCTGGCCTGAGGCGGTGTCGCCATGTCATTCCAAGCAAAGGAGGCCAGACCCATGACCGAGGCAACCCTCATCAGCTTTGCCGAACTGGGCCGGGAGGGTTCGTTCACCTTCGGAGGCGCTGATCACGGAGACGTGCCGACATCCTTCATCCTGGATCGCTCCAAGCCCGGTGCTGGTCCCGCCCTGCACCGGCCTCCCTATGACGAGGTCTGGATCCTCGAAGAGGGCGAGGCCACGTTCACGGCCGGAGACCGGACGCTGACCGCCGGCCCCGGTTCCATCCTCATCGTTGGGGCGGGCACCCCCCACAAGTTCATCAACACGGGCACGACGCCGCTCCGCATGGTCTGCATCCACCCCCGCGCCCGGATGGAGACGGAGTGGCTCGAGCCGGGCCGCCGACCGGAACCTGGAGAGGCATCTGGATGAGCGCCGCGATCGAGGTCCCTCTTGGGACGGCGATCCTGGCCACCGCGGCGGTGCTCGCGGCAGTCCTGATCAACACGAGCCGGCCGCTCCGGCCGGCTCTGCAAGTAGAACCAGCATGAACTGGGAACGTTCGGGAATGGAGATCTCAGGCGGCTTGGCCGGACGGGTTGCCATGGTCACCGGCGGCTCCAGGGGTATCGGTGCCGCCACCGCCGCCCGACTTGCCGCACACGGCGCCGTGGTCGGCATCGGCGGCCGCGACCTGGCCGCGATCGACCAGGTGGTGGCGCGCATCAGAGCCGACGGCGGGCGGGCGCTTCCGGTCCCGGCCGATGCCACCGATTCCGACTCCTTAGAGCAGGCCTTCAGGAAGCTCGCCGAGCAGTCCGGCCCGGTTGAGCTGCTGGCCGCTTTCGCCGGGGGCAACGGAGCTCCTCGAGCCACCAAGCAGGTCGAGCCCAACGAATGGCGCCGGGTCATCGACTCCAACCTCACGGCCACGTTCCTGACCATCCGGGCCGCTCTGCCGGCCATGCTCGAGCGCGGCCGTGGGGCGATCGTAACCATGTCCTCGTCCGCCGGCCGCCAGCCCGGCCAGGCAGCCGCTGCTTACGCGGTCGCCAAGGCCGGCGTCGCCATGCTCTCCAAGCATCTGGCCGCCGAGATGGGGCCGCGGGGCATCCGCGTCAACTGCCTGGCACCGGCCAGTGTCTTCAACGAAAGGATGGCTACCGCGATGACGCCGGAGCAGCTTGACGCCTTGGCACGAGCCTTCCCGCTGGGCCGCCTCGGTCAGCCTGATGACATCGCCGCTGCGGCCGTGTTCCTGCTCTCCAACCAGGCCTCTTGGATCACCGGTGTAACTCTCGACATCAGTGGTGGCCGGATCATCAGTTGACCCGGCCACCTTCGTGACCCGGCAGGTGCGAGCGGAACGTGATGCCGCCCGCATTCACGTCCGAACCTAACTCCCGATAAGTCCTACCCTCCCTCCGAGATGATGCCGCTGCCCGAGTTGACGGTCCGACCGGGCGTGGTGGGAGATGCCGAGGCCCTCGGACGCCTGGAACATGAACGCCAAGGCACCCCTGTCCGCGAGCTTGTCGAACGCTTCTCTACTGGGCTGCCGGCCGCACGCAACGACCGCTTGCTGCTCGTGGCGATAGTCAAGGACGAGGTCGTCGGCTGGGGCCAAGTCGTGCACTTCCAGCCGCCGCCGGAGGCGCCGGCCAACCATGCGCCGGAGGGCTGGTACCTATCGAGCCTGCTGATTGCCCAGAATCGGCGCCGCCTTGGGATTGGCGCCACGCTAATACAAGAGCGTCTGGCCTGGGTCTCAACCAGGGCCAGCGAGGCTTACTACTTCGCCAACAGCCGCAATTGGGCCAGCATCGCCCTCCACAAGAGGTTCGCCTTCGAGGAGCTAAGCCGAGACTTCTGGTTCCCTGACGTCACTTTTCCAGGGGGCGGCCAAGGCGTTCTGTTTAGGACGGCCCTCCCCTAGCTATCTGAGGCGTTGAAGCAGATCGTCAGAAACCATGGTGCAAACTTCGGCCGCGATCTCGCGGCGGGTGCGGTAGCCTCTCCGCGATGCCGCTCACCGCCACCCGCACGCTGGTTCTGATGCCTGTCGCCATAGCCCTGAACGTCGCTTTGGGCTCCACAGTCCAGCAGGCGCTGAAGCTGCCCCTCTACCTCGACTCACTCGGCACGGTCATCGCCGGAGTGCTGGGCGGCCCGTTGGTGGGCGCGGTCACCGGGTTGCTCAGCGACCTGATCTGGGCCTACGTCCTGCCCCCGCCGCTGGCCGCGCCCACCGCAGGCCCCTTCGCAGTTACCGCGGCGATCGTCGGCCTGCTGGCGGGGATCTTCGGTCGGGCCGGCCTCTTCCGCACGCGCCCGGTGGCTGATCGCCGCTCGCTGCTGTTAGCGCTTGGCGCGGCGCTCGTGGTGCTCATGCTTGCGCTCTACACCTTCAGCCGCGCCTACGGCTCACCGCAGACCTTCAGCGCGGTGACCGGCAACCCGGCTGCCAGCTTCGCCGCGTCTCGGCTGGCCTTCGGCTTCATCAGTCTCGTGTTTGGAGTGTTGGTCCTGTGGACGCTCTTCTGGCGCCGCGACGCAGGGGCTCTGCTCGCCCTCACCTGTGGCCTGCTGACGGGGCTGGCGGCGGCACTGGTCTCCGCGCCCATAGCGGCCTACGCCTTCGGTGGCGTGACAGGCTTCGGCGGCGATGCGCTGGTGGCCGCCTTCCGAGCCGCCGGAGCGAGTCTCTTCCAGGCCACGCTGCAGCAGGGCCTGCTCTCGGACCCGCTGGACAAGATGGTGACCTTCCTGATCGCCTTCTTGGTGCTGGCGGGACTGCCGCGCCGAGTCGTGAGTCGCTTTCCCAACGGCGAGCGCCTGACCGAAGCCGCGTAGCCGCCTGTACCCCGTATGGCCCTGCCCAAGGCATTGGCGCCGCTGACGGCGCTGGCGCTCGCGCTGACCGCCGCCCTGGTCGCCGCCCTCTGGGGCGGCTGGGCAGCTCTAGCGATCTCGCTGGCCGTCGTCGCTGGCGCCATCGTCCTCGGCCGCTTGAAACCGATGGGCCTGGTTCTGCTCAGCCTGCTGCCCCTTGCGCTCTCCAGCCTGCTGATCAATGCGCTCCTGCCGGCAGGTGGTGGGGGGGCCATTACCGCCGGCCTGGCACTGGTCCGGCTGGCCGGCGCAACGCTCCCCCTGAGCCTGCTCTTTCTTGCAGTGCCCGCCGACAGGCTTCTCGCTGACCTGGAGCTGCACGGGTTGGGCCGCCGGCCCGCCTTCGTGCTCGCAGCCTCTCTGGGCTCGGTTCCGCGGGCACGCGCGCGGGGGGTCCATGTCATCGAGGCCCAGCGCTCGCGCGGCCTGGACACCGAGGGCTCGTGGTGGCGGCGGGCGCGGGGCGTGCTGCCGCTCGTCAGCCCGCTCGTGCTGGGCAGCCTGGCGGAGGTGGAGGAGAGGGCGCTGGCGCTGGAGGTCAGGGCGTTCAACCGCTCAGGCTCCCGGACCGTCCTGGAGCCGCCGGTCGCTGCCGCCTGGGAGCGGGTCCTCCGCTGGCTTCTTCTCGCCGCGGCTGCGGCGGCAGTAGTGCTTCGACTTGCCTGGCGATGATCCAGCTGATCGACGTGGCCTACAGGTATCCGGGCGAGAGGGAGTGGGCCTTTCCCCCAACCAGCCTCGCGGTGAAGGCGGGCGAGCTGGTGGGGATCCGGGGAGCCAACGAGTCGGGCAAGACAACTCTCTGCCTGGTGGCGGCCGGGCTGGCGCCGCGGGTGCTGGGTGGCGAGCTGCGGGGCAAGGCAGAGCTGACGGGACTGAGCGCCGTGCTCTTCGACAACCCGCAGACGCAGCTGTCGGGTCTCTGCCGGACCGTATATGAGGAGGTCGCCTTCGGACCCTGCAACCTTGGGCTGCCGCGGCAGGAGGTTCATCGCCGCACGGCGGCGGCACTGGAGCGAATGGGCATCCGGCCTCTGGCCGGGAAGTCGCCCGAGCTGCTTTCGGCAGGTCAGACCCAGCTGACTGTGCTGGCAGGCTTGCTGGCGCTGGAGCCCGACAGCCTGATCCTCGATGAGCCGGTCTCCCGGCTTGATCCCGAAGGGGCAGACGTCATCGCGGGCGTGCTGCTGAGCCTGGCCGATTCCGGCAAGGCTGTGCTGCTGGCCGAACATGACGAGAGGCTGCTCTCGCTCTGCGTGCGGGTCGTGGAGCTGTGATCGACGTCAGAGGCCTGAGCCACACCTACGCCGATGGCACGCAGGCCCTGATCGGCGTCAGCTTCAGGGTCGCGGCCGGTGAGGTGGTTTCTCTGACCGGGCCTATGGGCTCGGGCAAGTCCACGCTGCTCCGGCACCTGAACGGACTGCTCCGGCCGAGTGAGGGCCAGGTTTGGATCGAGGGGCGTGACTCCAGCGGTCTGCGGGTGGCTCAGCTGTCCCGGCGCGTGGGAGTCGCCTTCCAGGAGCCTGACCACCAGCTGTTCAAGACCAGCGTGCGGGACGAGATCGCCTTCGCGGCCGCTGGGCGGGACCGACTGGAGCTGGTGCTGGACTGGCTGGGGCTCCGGGCCGTCGCCAGGCGCCATCCCTTGGATCTCGGTTACTCGCGCCGCAAGCTGGTGGCGATCGCCGCGGTGGTGGCAATGGGGACGCCAATAGTCGCCCTCGACGAACCCGCCGCCGGCCAGGACCGGGCGGGGCTGGAGACGCTGTTCAGCCTCTTGGCCAGCCTTCGTAAAGAGGGCCGAACCGTCGTGTTCGCTGGCCACACGCGGGAACTCTCAGAGGTGGCCGACCGGCGGCTGCGCCTCGACTCAGGCCGCTTGACGTGTGGCTGAAGCGCTGGGGAGCGCCAGCGCGGTCGGGCAGACCGCCGGCGGCGGATCTACGGGGGCAGCCGGCCGAGCGGTGACCCCGCCACCGAAGGTAGCTCGCGCCCCTGCGCCGCCCGCGTGATGTCCAGCGCCAGCTGGGAAACGCCGGATTCGTGCCGGCCGACCGGGTGCGATGGTCAGGCCCGGGGCAAAGACTCGGCTGACCAGGACGTGGGCGACTCTTCTTCTCTGCATGGTCTTCATGCTTCTCAGGTTCTTCATGCTTTTCTCAATAAAGACCTTACCCAGGCGCCCAATCGGCAAAGCGTCGGCCTGGCGGTTTGGCGTGCGTGCTCCACAGGCCGACGGGTAGCGCTATCATTCTTCTTAGCCGCTGGTAGTCAGCGGTGCTGGCGTAGGTCGTTTCCAGGTTCTTCGACCGCCCGTCGTCAGATCGTCAGTTCGAGGAACCAGGAGTAACGAGATGCCTGAGGGCACCATCAAGAAGATCGTCTCGGATCGCGGCTTTGGATTCATTGCGGCCGACGACGGCAAGGAGTACTTCTTCCACCGCAGCTCAGTTGCCGAGTTCGACAACCTGCGAGGCGGCGAGAGGGTGACGTTTGAGACCGAGCCGAGCCCCAAGGGCCCGCGCGCGGCTCAGGTTCGGGTCGCCTAAGCAAGAAGCGCTTTGCGCTAGCCCCGTGCGCCATGTGCGCACGGGGCTGTCTATTTAAGGTCTGTGGAGCCTTCAGCTCAGCGCGCCTTTCGGCTGCCTCGAGCCCTCGATCTGGCGGCCACGCTGCGGCCCCTGCAGAGGGGGCCTCTGGATCCGACGCTCCGCTTCGAGGCAGGCGCGGTCTGGCGGGCCAGTCGGACCCCGGCGGGGCCGGCTCGGGAGCGGCTGTGGCAGCCGCCTGACGGCCGCGTCCACGTGGAGGCCTGGGGCCAGGGCGCGGAATGGCTGCTGGAGCATGCTTCAGAGCTCTGTGGGAGCCTGGACGACGACTCCGACTTCAGACCAGGCGACGGTCTGGTCAGGGCGCTTCACCGCCGCGCCCCGGGCCTCCGCCTGGCTCGCACCCAGGCTGTCTGGGAGGCGACGGCGGCCACCATCCTGGAACAGAGGGTGACAGGTCTCGACGCCTGGCGCAGCTGGCGACTGCTGGTCCGACGCCAGAGCGAGCCAGCCCCCGGGCCCGGGCCCCAGCTCTGGCTGCCACCGGTTCCGGAGCGGGTGGCCCGGCTGCCCCTTCATGAGCTGGCAGGAATCGGGGTCGAGGCCAAGCGGGCCGCCGCCCTCCGCCGGGCAGCCGCTCTGGCCAAGCGCCTCGAGGACGTCTGTGAGCTCGATCCTCCGGCCGCCCGCAGACGGCTGGTCAGCGTCCCCGGCCTGGGCCTGTGGTCGGCCGCGGAGATCGCGCGCGTGGCGCTGGGCGATGCCGATGCGGTGCCGGTGGGCGACTACCACCTGCCCCACCAGGTGGCCTGGGCGCTGGCGGGTGAGCCACGCGGCAGCGACGAGCGGATGCTGGAGCTGCTGGAGCCCTACCGCGGCCACCGGGGCCGAGTCCTGGCGCTTCTGAACCACGCGGGCATCCGAGCTCCTGCCTATGGTCCCCGCCAGCCACTGCGGGACATCTCGAAGCTCTGAGCCGGCGAGGCCGAGGGCTTCCCTGCCAACACCGGCGTGCTAGCCGGTTCGAATTCGGAGCAGGAACGCCGGCAGCGGCAGCGCCTGAACTAGGCAGCACCAGCCAAGCGCCAGCAGGATGCCGCCCACCACGTCGGTCGGCCAGTGCGCCCCGGCCCAAACCCGCCCCATCGCCGCCAGCAGCAATACGGCGACTGCCGCGCTCCAGATCAGCGCCCGCGCCGACCGCCCCCGGCCGACGACCAGCATCACGGCCAGCCACGTGAAGAACACCGCATGACCGCTCGGAAAGCTGAAACCCGCGCTGGTCTGACTGACGTGAACGAGGTTGGCGGAGGGTCGAGGGCGCTGCACGGCAATCTTGAGCAGGGTGTCCCAGAGGCTGGCCAAGGCGGCCAGAGCCAGCCGCAAGCCGGCGCTCCAGCGCCAGACGAGCAGGCACAGCGTCACCGCTATCCCGAGGAGTGCTTGGGGCCAGCCGCCCGACCGATTGGTGAGATCCATCGCCAGGGCCAGCGGTCCCCAACCGGTGGCCTGCACAAGCCGTTCCAGCGGCAGATCGAGAACGCTCAGTCTGAGCGCCCGGCCGGCCCACAGGTCCAGCGCCAAGAGGGCCAGCAAGACGGCGGCGGCCAGCAGCCAAACGGCTGGCGGCCCGCGCCGCGCGGCAGGTTCGGGTTCGCGGGCACGCGCCGCAGCCATCTGCGCACGCAGGCTACGAGTCTGCAGCCCAGGTTGAAGCGGACGGAGATCGCCCGCCCGGGTTAGGCTTCCCCAGGATGGCTGCCAGCGCCCGGGTCCCGGTCCATCACGCGGCCCGCAGCCGCTTCACTCGCGAGCGGCTGGCGCAGATCTACCGCACGGCGTTTGCCAAGCCGGGCTCCGAACGCCTCTTTCTGTCCTCCCTCGCGTTCTTCCTCGCCTTCTTGGTGGTGCGAGGCATCACCATCTCAATCCACGCCAACCTGGGTCCGTTCCGCAACGTGACAGTCGGTGGCACTCACATCCACCACCTGGTTTGGGGCATCTTCCTACTCCTTTTCTGCGGCCTGGGCCTGCTGGCACTGGGCGGACCGGGCGCGCGTTGGTTCCACTCTTGCAGCCGGCTGCTGGCGGTCGGCTTTGGGGTGGGCGCCGCGCTGACGCTTGACGAGTTCGAGCTCTGGCTGCACCTGGCAGACCTCTACTGGGCGCCGCAGGGCAGCGGCAGCATTCGGGCGGTTCTGCTCTTCGGCTCACTGCTGTCGGTGGCCGGTTGGGGCTGGCCGCTGACGCGGCTACTGCTGAAGGAGGTGGCTCACAGCTTCCGCGGCGAGCCGGCGCCCAGCGCCCGGCACCTCTCCCCGCCCTAGCGCGCCACTGACGATGGGCCTTTTCAGAGCGTAGGACCGCTGCTACACTCGCCTCCATGTACCCGGCCAAGTTCGAGTACTTCCCGCCCCGGACGCTCGAGGAGGCGCTCTCGCTCCTGGCAAAGTACGGCGACGAGGGAAAAGTCCTGGCCGGGGGCCAGAGCCTGATCCCCCTCATGAAGCTGCGCTTTGCGGCGCCCCGGGCGCTCATCGACTTGAACCGCATTGAGGGCCTTGACCAGCTGGTCGAAGAGGACGGCGGGCTTCGGATCGGCGCGCTCGTGCGAACCAAGGCCTGCGAGCGCTCCCAGCTGCTCCGCGATCGCTACCGCGCTCTCGCCGACGCCGCCCCCCAGATCTCCGACCCGATAGTTCGCAACCGGGGCACCGTCGTGGGCTCCCTCGCCCACGCCGATCCGCAGGGCGACTGGGGCTCGGTCATGCTCGCCGTGGGGGCCAGGGTCGAGGCCCGGGGATCCGGCGGAACGCGGACAATCCCCATCGAACAGTTCTTCCAGGGCCCCTTCGCCTCGGCGCTCGAGCCAGATGAGATAGTCACCTCGGTGGTTGTGCCCGACCCCGGACCGCGGGCGAGCGGGACCTACCTGAAGCTGGAGCGAAAGGTGGGTGACTTCGCGACAGTCGGTGTCGCCGTCCACCTCTCGCTCGACAATGGGAGGGTCCGCCGAGCCGGGATCGGCCTCACAGCCGTGGCGCCGACGAACGTGAGAGCGACCAAGGCGGAGGAGGCGCTGGCCGGAGCTGAGCTCAACGACGCCTCGATCCGCAACGCGGCCGAGCTCGCAGCACAGGCGGCGGAGCCGCGCAGCGACCTGCGAGGGAGCGCCGACTACAAGCGTCACATAGTCCAGGTGTTCACAGAGCGCGGGTTGCGCACGGCGGCCGAGGCCGCCGGCGCCGCGTAGGAGGGGAAAAGAGATGGCCGAGGAGATCTGTCCGAGCTGTGGAGCAGTGGTGCCCCGCGAGGCAGGACAGCATGCAATGAGCCCCAGCGCCGGCGTTGTCGAGTGTCCCAGCTGCGGCGCCAAGGTCACCCTCGCCAAGCCCGGCAGCCGAAGCGAGGACGAAGCGGCAGAGCCAAGTCCGGATGCTGCCACCACCCTCGGGTCGCGCGGAGGTGAGACGGGAGCCGACGATTACTTCAGCGGCGAGGAGTCGCTCGGAGGCGTCATGAAGGAAGTGGAGGAGAAGGAAGGCGGATGAACGAGCAGGCAGCGCCGGTAGGTGGCGAGCCACAGATGCGGCGCCGGGTCGAGCTGGTAGTCAACGGCCAGCGGCGCTCCGCCGAGATCGAGAACCGGCTCCTGCTCGTCCACTTCCTGCGTGAGACACTCGGCCTGACAGGGACCCATGTCGGCTGCGACACCACCAGCTGCGGGGCCTGCACAGTCCGCCTCCAAGGCACGCCTGTGAAGTCCTGCACCATGTTCGCCGTCCAGGCGGACGGTCTGGCGGTGACGACTGTCGAGGGCCTGGCGCAAGGTGGAAAGCTGAATCCCGTGCAGGAGGGGTTCAAGGAAGAACACGGCCTGCAGTGCGGCTTCTGCACGCCGGGCATGATGCTGGTCTCCGCCGCCCTGCTCGAGGAGAACCCGAACCCGACCGAGGAGGAGATCCGCTTCGCCATCTCCGGCAACATCTGCCGCTGCACCGGCTACCAGAACATCGTGAAGGCAGTCCAGTGGGCGGCCCAGAAGACCCAATCCGAGCAAGCAGCCACCACAGTGGCCTGAGGAGGACTCGATGGCTGTTGTCGAAGAGAAGGTGACGACCTGGCTGGGGCGCAGCGTCAAGCGAAAGGAGGATGACCGCTTCCTCCAGGGCCGGGGCAACTACATCGAGGACATCAAGCTGCCCGGCATGCTCTACATGGCCATCCTGCGCAGCCCGTACGCCCACGCCCGCATCCTCTCGATCGACACAGCGGCGGCGATGCAGGTGCCCGGCGTGGTCGCAGTCGTCACCGGCGCCGACCTGGTGGCCCACAAGCTCGCCTGGATGCCCACCCTGTCAGGCGACACCCAAGCCGTGCTCGCCACCGACAAGGTGCGCATGCAGGGCCAGGAGGTCGCCTGCGTCATCGCCGAAGACGTCTACACAGCGCATGACGCCCTGGGCCTGATCGACGTCGATTACGAGCCCCTTCCCGTGGTCACCAATCCCCAGCAGGCCTTGGCGGAGGGCGCGCCGGTGATCCGCGACGATAAGGAGGGCAAGACCGATAACCGCATCTACCACTGGGAGGCCGGGGACCAGGGAGCCACCGAGCGCGCGTTCGCTCAGGCCGACCGGGTGGTCAGCATTGGCATGCACTACCCGCGCTGTCACCCGTCGCCGCTCGAATGCTGCGGCTGTGTTGCCGACGTGAATCCCGCTTCCGGCAAGGTCACCATCTACATGACCTCGCAGGCGCCTCACGCCCACCGGACGGTGTTCGCGCTCGTCACCGGTCTGCCCGAACAGAACATCCAGATCATCTCGCCGGATTTGGGCGGCGGCTTCGGCAACAAGGTCCCGATCTACCCTGGCTATGTGGTGGCGACAGCCGCTTCGCTCCTGATCGGGCGCCCTGTGAAATGGATCGAGGACAGGACCGGCAACCTGATCTCCACCGGCTTCGCGCGCGACTTCTACATGGACGGCGAGCTGGCGCTGAGACAGGACGGCAAGATGCTCGGGCTGCGCGTCAACATGCTCTCGGACCAGGGCTACGCGTACGCCGACGCCCAGCCGAGCAAGTTCAAGGCAGGCTTGTTCCACGTGGTCACCGGCTCCTATGACATCCCCGCCGCGCACGTCGTCACCGATGGCGCGTACACGAACAAGGCGCCGGGCGGAGTCGCCTACCGCTGCTCCTTCCGGGTCACTGAGGCATCCTTCTTCATCGAGCGCCTGGTCCAGAAGGCGGCGTACGAGCTCGGTCTCGACCCGGCCGAGCTGCGGCGCTTGAACTTCATCCAACCCGAGCAGTTCCCCTACACGTCGGCGACGGGCTTCGTCTACGACTCGGGCGACTACGAGCGGGCGCTTGACCTGGCGCTGGAGAAGGTCGGCTACCGCGAGCTGCGCCAGGAGCAGGCGAAGCTTCGCCAGGAGGGGAAGGGCAAGCTCCTCGGGATCGGGCTTGCCAGTTTCACCGAAGTCGTTGGGGCGGGACCGGGCAGACAGTTCGACATCCTCGGCATCAGAATGTTCGACTCGGCCGAGCTGCGGGTCCATCCGACCGGCAAGGCGATCCTGAAGCTGGGGGTGAAGTCACAGGGGCAGGGGCACGAGACCACGTTTGCGCAGATCGTCTCGAACGAGCTCGGCATCCCGCCGCAGGACGTCATGGTCCAGGAGGGCGACACCGACAACACTCCCTACGGCCTTGGCACCTACGCCTCCCGCAGCACCCCCACCGGCGGCGCGGCGACTGCAGTCGTGGCGCGCGAGCTGCGCGAGAAGGCGAAGCGGATAGCCGCCCATCTGCTCGAGGCGGCAGCCGAGGACCTGGAATGGGAGCTGGGGCGCTTCTTCGTCCGCGGCACGCCGGATCGGGGCGTCACCATCCAGGACGTCGCCTTCGCCGCTTACACGAACCTGCCCGAGGGGATGCAGGCGGGGCTCGAGGGAGTCCACTACTACGATCCACCCAACATGACCTATCCCTTCGGCAGCTATGTGGTGGTTGTCGACATCGATGCGGGCACCGGCCAGTGGAAGGTGCGTCGGGTGGTCGCGGTCGACGACTGCGGCGTTCGGATCAACCCCATGATCGTCGAGGGACAGATCATGGGCGGTCTCACCGAGGGGCTGGGTATGGCGGCTATGGAGCTGATCACCTTCGACGAGGAGGGCAACTGCATAGGCTCGAACTTCATGGACTACCTGCTCCCGACCTCCATGGAGACGCCCCACTTTGACCTCTTCGAGACAGTCACCCCTTCACCGCACCATCCCATCGGCTGCAAGGGAGTCGGTGAGTCAGCGACGGTTGGCTCTCCCGCGGCCTACGTCAACGCGGTCATCGACGCGCTGGCGCCGTATGAGATCACGAACATCGACATGCCTGTGACCTCTGACAAGGTCTGGGAGGCGCTGCGCTCGAAGGGGGTGGGCGCGTAAAAGACGAGACTCTGAGCCTCCTGGCGGAGTATGTGGCCGCGGGCACGCCATGCGCGCTGGCCACCGTAGTCAGCTGCCGACCGCCGACCTCCGCCCACCCTGGCGACAAGGCGGTCATCACCGCCGACGGGCGGTTGCGCGGTTGGATCGGGGGTAGCTGCGTGGATTCGCTGGTGCGCCGGGAGGCGCTGCGAGTGCTGGCTGAGGGCCACTCGAGGCTGGTGCGCACCGTGGCCGGCGAGGAGGTGGGGGAAAGCCGCCGGCCCGGGGAGCTGACTCTGGCCACGACGTGCCCGAGCGGTGGCTCGGTGGAGGTCTTCATAGAGCCGCAGCTGCCGCGTCCACTGCTGCTGGTCTTCGGCGCCAGCCCCGCCGCTCGAACGCTCCTTCGGCTGGGCGGCGCCACAGGCTTTCGAACCTGCCTCATCCATCCCGGGGCTCGGCCCGAGGATTTCTCGGAAGCCGACCTGGTGCTGGCCGGCCTCGACTTGGCGGCCGCCGCCCCAGGGCCTGACAGCTGGGCGGTGGTGGCGACGATGGGCCACTACGACGAGGACGCGGTCGAAGCCGCCCTGGCCCACCCGGAGGTGGACGTGGCGCTGGTGGCTAGCGACCGCCGCGCCGGCGCTGTGCGCGCCGCCCTCCGGCAACGCGGGCTGCCCGAGGCGACCCTGGCGCGGGTGCGGGCGCCGGCGGGCAGGCTCCGCGCCGGCAGCCAGGAGGAGATCGCCCTCCTGGCCCTGGCCGAGTTGGTGACCCGGCGCCACCAGGTGTCTCGCCCCAGGCTGCTGCCCGAGGCTCCGGTCTTCGCCACCGATCCGGTCTGCGGCATGACGGTGGAGGTCGGGGTCGGAGAGCAGACAGACCATGCCGGCGCCACCTACCACTTCTGCTCCGCTGCCTGCCGAGACCAGTTCCAGCTGCAGCCAGAGCGGCACCTTAGGGCAGCTGAAGCCTAGAGGTGACTGTGCCGGGAGGAAGGTCGGCGGGGCTGGTGCTCGCCGCCGGCGCGTCGAGCCGCATGGGCAGTCCCAAACAGCTGCTGCCGCTGAACGGCCGCCCCCTGCTGGAGGTGGTGGTCGCCGAGGTGTCAGCTTCCCGACTGGACCAGGTGCTGGTGGTCTTGGGCGCCGGTGCGGATGAGCTGCTGCGGCGCGTGCAGCTCGGCCGCGCCCAACCGCTGGTCAACGCTGATCACGCCTCAGGCATGAGCTCATCCTTGCAGGCCGGCCTGCGTGCCCTGCCGGCGGAAGTGGAGCGGGCGGTGGTCATCCTCGGCGATCAGCCGGCCATCTCAGCTGCGCTGCTGGATGAGCTGCTGGACTTGGAGGAGAGCTCCGGCCTGCCGGCGGCCGCCTTCAGCTTTGACGGCCTCCTGCACCCCCCCGTCCTGCTGCGCCGTGAGCTCTGGCCCGATCTGATGTCATTGGAGGGCGACGTGGGCTGCCGGCGCCTGATTCGCGCCCGCCCCGAGCTGGTGGCGGCGCTGCCGGTGGCGGGAAGCTCCCGGCATCCCATCGACGTGGACACGCCGGCCGACTATGAGCGGCTGCTGACCTCAGAAGCCTGGACGGCCCGCCGCTAGGTTCATCCGCTCGGTTGGTCATCGCTCACTAGCGTTGCCCGCAGCCTTTGTAGGGCAGTGACCAAACCTGAACTGGGTGAGGCTGTAGCATCCTAAATCGACATGCGCCGCCGAGCAGACAACGCCCTCCAACTCGGAGTACTCATTCGCCTTCTCCAGGTGGGGGCAGTCGCGTCCTGAGCGTTTCTTAGACACCGACTCTGAGCCCCCCACCGCAAGGGAGGGGGCTTTTTTGTTGCAGCCGACAAGCAGATAAAGCGAGAGAAGAGTGAAGCAATGACCGGAGCCGACATCCTGCTGGAAGCCCTTGAACGGGAAGGTGTGGACACCATCTTTGGCTACCCGGGCGGTGCGAACCTCCCGATCTACCAGCGGCTGCACGCGCATCCTAGGCTGCGCCACATCCTGGTGGGTCACGAGCAGGGTGCCGCCCACATGGCCGACGGCTACGCGCGCGCCTCCGGCCGGCCAGGAGTCGTCTTCGCCACCAGTGGCCCGGGTGCGCTCAACACGATCACGGGCCTGGCGACAGCCTTCATGGACTCGGTTCCACTCGTGGCGGTCACGGGTCAGGTCGCCAGCGGCATGGTTGGTCGAGACGCGTTCCAGGAATCGGACGTGATCGGCTGCAGCCAGCCGGTCACCAAGCACAACTACCTGGTCACTCGGGTGGAGGACATCGCACCTGTGCTGAAGGAGGCGTTCTACATAGCCACGAGCGGCCGGCCCGGCCCAGTACTGATCGACATCTGCAAGGACGCCCAGCAGGCGGAATGTGAGCCGGCCTGGGAGGAGCGCATCCAGCGGCCCGGCTATCGACCTGCCTTTGAGCCCGATCTAACCCAGGTCGAGCTTGCCGCCGCCGCGCTGGCGCGAGCTGAGCGGCCGGTCATCCTGGCTGGACACGGAGTGCTGCTGAGCAGCGCCGAGCAGGAGCTCATCGCCGTCGCCGAGAAGGCGGTAGTTCCGACCGGCACCACCCTGCTGGGAGTGGGCGCGTTTCCGGTCAGGCATCCGCTATCCCTGCACATGACAGGGTTCATGGGCACCGGTTGGAACCTGAAGGCTGTGCAGAACGCCGACCTCCTGATGTGTGTCGGCATGCGGGTGGACGACCGCGTCACCGCCAAGCTCAACGATTGGGCGCCCCGGGCGGAGACGTTCATCCACGTCGACATCGACCGCTCCGAGATGGGCAAGAACGTGCGGCCGCACCTGGAGGTGGTGGCGGACGCCGGGACCGCGCTGAGGGCGATGCTGCCGCACCTCGAGGCGCCGCCCGCAAGTCGCGGCGCCTGGCTGACTCAGATTGATCGCTGGCGCGAGGAGCATCCGCTCCGATACGCGAGGTCCAACGGCCATCTGCAGCCGCAGGACGTGATGATCGCCATGTATGAGCGCTGCGCCGATGAGGCCATCGTCGTCGCGGATGTGGGCCAGAACCAGATCTGGGCGGCGCTCTGGTGGAACTACCTGAAGCCTGGTCTGTTCATCAATTCAGGGGGCGCCGGCACCATGGGCTTTGCGCTGCCGGCCGCCATCGGGGCCAAGTTCGCGCGACCGGAAAAGGCTGTCTGGTGCGTAGCCGGGGAGGGCGGTTTCGTGATGACCGCTCAGGAGCTGTCGGTGGCTGTCAAGCATCAGCTCGACGTGAAGATAGTGCTGCTCAACAACTTCTGCCTGGGCATGGTGCGTCAGTTCCAGGACGACTTCTACGGTGGGGTCCGCTCAGAGGTCGACCTGCGTCACCTGCCTGATTTCGTGAAGCTGGCCGACGCCTACGGGCTGGCCGGAATCAAGGTCGAGCGGGCGGAACAACTCCCGGAGGCTTTCGACTTCGCGCAGAGAACACCCGGTCCTGTGCTCATCGACTTTCGCATCGACCCGGCCGCCAACGTCTATCCAATAGTGCCGCTGGGGGCGGGTTTGAACGACTTTTGGGAGCAGCCCGATGATTACGCCTGAGGTGGTCGACACCCGGCGGCTCCGGGTCGTGACTGCCATAGTCCAGGACCACCCGGGAGTCCTCTCCCGGGTCAGCGGCATGGTTCGCCGGCGGGGATTCAACATCCAGGGGCTGACGGTCGGTCCCACCGGGGTGCCCGGTCGCTCACGCATGACTCTCACTGTTGATGCCGGCCACGCCGAGACCGACCAGGTGGAGAAGCAGCTGGACCGGCTGATCGAGGTGATCGAGATCCGCGACGTCACGGATTCACCCAAGCTTCTCCGCGAGCTGGCCATTGTCAAGGTGTCGGTAACCGGGGAGCAGCGGGAGCAGACGACAAGGGAGGTCCAGAGCTTCGGCGGTCGGCTGCTGGCCGCCAATGAAGCACTGGTCATCTACGAGCTGAGCGGTGAGTTCGACGCAGTCGAAAAGTTTCTGGGGGTCATGCGCCCGCTGGGCATGGTGGACATTGCCCGCTCAGGGCCTGTCGCCATGACCAGCCTGGGTGGACTGGAGGAGGGACAATAGCGTGAAGTCGGATCGAGTGTTCATATTCGACACCACGCTCCGCGACGGGGAGCAGTCGCCCGGCTTCGGCTTGGACCACGACGCCAAGCTGCGGTTGGCGCGCCAGCTGGAGCTCCTCGGTGTGGACGTCATCGAAGCCGGCTTCCCCATCTCCTCGCCGGGCGATTTCGAAGCCTGCCGCGAGATCGCCAGGGAAATCCGAGAGCCTGTCATCACAGCCCTGGCCCGGGCTGTGCGCAAGGACATCGACGCGGTCTGGGGTGCGATCCGAGACGCTGAGCGGGCTCAGATCCACATCGTGCTGTCGGTCTCCGACATCCACATCGAGCGCAAGCTGGGACTCAGCCGCGAGCAGGTGCTGCAGCGCGGGGTGGAGGCAGTCGAGTACGCCCGCTCCCTCTGCGATGAGGTGGAGTATTCACCGGAGGACGCCGGCAGGTCAGACCCGGACTACCTCGTGGAGACCGTGGAGCGTGTCATCGACGCCGGTGCCACGACCATCAACATCCCGGACACGACAGGCTACTGCCTGCCGGGAGAGTTTGGCGGTCTCATCCGCTACGTCGTGGAGAACGTGCGCAACGCGGATCAGGCCATCTTCTCGGTGCACTGCCACAACGATCTCGGGCTGGCCACGGCCAACTCGATGGCAGGCCTGGAGAACGGGGCCCGGCGGGTGGAGTGCACTGTCAACGGTATCGGGGAACGAGCCGGCAACACGGCACTGGAGGAGATCGCGATGCTGCTGGCGGTGCGCCAGCCGCTGCTCGGCCTGGAGACAGGCATCGACACCTCGCAGATAGTGCCCACCTCGCAGCTGTTGACAGCGCTGACCGGCGTCGAGGTCCAGCCCAACAAGGCGGTGGTGGGAGCCAACGCCTTCGCCCATGCCTCGGGCATCCATCAGGATGGCGTGCTGAAGGACCGGCTCAATTACGAGATCATGCGGCCGGAAGACGTCGGCTGGGACGACAATCGGATAGTGCTCACCGCCCGCTCGGGCCGGCATGCGTTCCGCCATCGCCTCGGCCGCCTCGGCCTGGAGCTGCCTCCAGACCGCCTGGATTGCGCCTGGGAGGAGTTCCTTCGGTTCGCCGATCACCGGAAGGTCGTGACCGACGCGGACCTTCAAGGACTGTTCAGCGCAGCTGTCTGAAAGCCGCCAGCGGAGCCCTGTACACTCGCCGGGCGGCTGGCACGCGAAGGTCATTAGGGAGTCGGAGGAGTCTGCGCATGCGTCGTCTCATCAATGGCTGGGTGGTCGCCGTGGCCAGTCTTGGGCTCGTGCTGGCATCCGGCTGTGGCCTGCTGCCTGGCGGGCTGCCTGGTGGTGGGGGTTCCTCGGCCAGCTGCGTGGTGGATTTCAAGTACTTTAACGTTGAGGCGTCCGGCGACAAGGCAGCGGTGGATGCGTTCTGCAAGTCGTCGACCGAGGCGAAGATCGACAAGCCGCAGGGGGACAAGGTGTGTACCCACGACATCAGTCAGGGCGGTAGGAAGTTCACGGTGAGCGTGTACGTGCGGCCTGACGCAGACCAGATCAGCCATGATGCGGCGAACCGCCTCTGCCAGACCTACGCCGCCATGCACTGAGCAGCGGCGGCGTCGGGAATAGGTCGGCGCCGTGACTCGTTGCGCCAGCGCAGCGCCGTCGAAGCAGCCAGAGGAGAGAGGACATGCCTGAAGCCGTGATAGTCGCCGCCGGCCGCTCACCCATCGGCCGCGCCTTCAAGGGCCACCTGGTCGGGATGCGGCCGGACGACCTGGCGGCTCAGGTGACGCTCAAGGTGCTGGAGCAGGTGCCGCAGGTGCAGGCGCCGATGATCGACGACCTGATCTGTGGCTGCGGCCTGCCGGCCGGGGAGCAGGGGTTCAACCTGGGCCGGGCGGTGAGCATCCTGGCGCGGCTCAACACACCCGGCACGACTGTGAATCGCTACTGCTCGAGCTCGCTGCAGACGACTCGCATGGCTGCCCACGCCATCCGCGCCGGCGAGGGCGACATCTTTCTCTCGGTCGGCGTGGAATCGGTTTCGCGCTTCGGCAGCGGGTTCGCCGACAGTCCTGACGCGCGGAATCCGCTGCTCATGCCTGGGAACGAGGGGGGCTATCCGGATCTCTACATCGAGATGGGCCAGACTGCCGAGAACGTCGCCGAGCGCGAGGACGTGAGCCGCGAGGAGATGGACCAGTACGCCGCCAAGAGTCAGAACGCGGCTGTGAAGGCCCGCGATGACGGATTCTTCGCCCGTGAGATCGTCCAGGTCCAGCTCCCGGACGACGACATCTTCAGCGCCGATGACGGTCCCCGGCCCGGCACCACTGTGGAGGTGCTGGCGATGCTGAAACCTGCGTTCCGCGAGAACGGTCGGGTGACTGCGGGCAACTCCTGCCCGCTGAATGACGGCGCGGCTGCTGTGGTTGTCATGTCAGATGCCAAGGCGAAGGAGCTGGACATCACGCCGCTGGCCCGCATCGTGAGCACGGGTGTAAGTCAGCTGGAGCCCGAGTTGATGGGCCTGGGGCCCATCGGAGCTTCCCGCCAGGCGCTGAGGCGGGCCCGCATGTCGATCGAGGACATCGATGTGGTGGAGCTCAACGAGGCCTTTGCGGCCCAGGTCATCCCAGCGGCCCGCGCGCTTGACGTTGACCCCTTCAGTGCCAAGCTGAACCCGCACGGAGGAGCCATCGCCCTGGGCCATCCCTTCGGCATGACCGGCGCCCGCATCCTGTGCACCCTGCTGAACGATCTGCGCAGCCTTGACAAGACTTACGGTCTGGAGACCATGTGCGTGGGCGGCGGTCAGGGCATGGCGATGATAGTGGAGCGCCTGAGCTAGGCGTCAAGCTGTGCCCCTGCCAAAGCGTCTCGCCCGCTTCAACCGCCGGGTGACCAATCGTGTGTTGGGACCGCTGGCGGGCCGGGCACCCTGGTTTGGGTTGGTCGGCCATCGCGGGCGGCTCTCGGGGCAGTTTTTATGGACACCTGTCAACGTCTTCTGCATTCCGGAGGGCTACGTAATAGCGCTCATGTACGGTCAGGACAGTCAGTGGGCACGGAATGTACTTGCCGCGCAGCGGTGTGTCCTGAAGACGCGGCGAGGAGAGGTGCACCTTCGTGAACCTCGCGTGGTGCGGGATCCTGGCCGCCGCCTGGTGCCTGCCGCGATCCGGCCGATCTTACGTGCGCTTGACGTCGAACACTTTCTGGTCGCTTGGCCCGCTACTCCGGAGTAGGCTGGCCGGGCAGGCAGTCCGAGCAGACGCGAAGGAGAACGCAAACAGGTGGAAAGAACCCAGGCGGTTAGTGTCCAGGCACGTGGTGTACGAGGGGCGCTGAGCACCCCCCGATAAGAAGACGACCATCGGTCATCCTTTCAGGAACTACCACACCCCTGAGGAGGACAAGCCGATGGCCAACCCCAGTAT